>DATFQC010000128.1:0-12605 GCA_035264425.1 Anaerolineales bacterium | reverse complement strand
TTCCCTCCCCAACACCTGTTCTTCCGACAGTAACCGCAGTCGTGCTCTCTTCTCCTACGGTTGTATCCAGCGGAGGTGGAGGCGGTGGCGGTGGAACCAGCGGAAAGCCTGATTATGCCTGTGACACCATCCACCGCAGACCACTTGATAATGAGATCATCCGCCCCAACAAAACGTTTGATATCAAGTGGACGATTGTAAATACAGGAAAGAAAACACTCCGGGCCGGGCTTGACCTTAAATTCAACAGTGGAACGAAAATGACTGCGACGAACCGCGTTGAACTCCCGGAACTGGACCCTGGTGAACAGTATAACGTTGACTTTGATGCAGTCGCACCTGCCAAAGAAGGCACCTATATCATGACATTCTTGGTAGA
The DNA here is from genome assembly GCA_035264425.1 of Anaerolineales bacterium. Lineage (GTDB taxonomy): Bacteria > Chloroflexota > Anaerolineae > Anaerolineales > Villigracilaceae > Defluviilinea. Next base: position 12,226 of record DATFQC010000128.1, on the reverse strand, counting down.
AGGCGGCTTGTGCTTTCCGTATACTGCAATTGTCGTTGAAAAATAGTAGCATATTCTATATTCTGCTTACTTTCGGATGTGGAAGAGGAAAAAATGACAGCAACACGTAAAACAAAGTTGTTGATCTGGGTCGCAGCTCTTGCTCTGATTATGGCATGTGTTCCCACACTCGCCACACCATCGGTTCCCACGGTTAATCCCGGCGCGGTCAATACTTTTATCGCGCAAACTGTCATTGCGGCCGGAACACGGACAGCCGCGGCAATGCCCTCCTTGACACCCACTCCGTCGCTCACACCCACTCAGAATACAGAAACCCCTATACCCACAGCCACAAATACGGTGATCTTCATTCTTTCCTCTCCAACTTCTCCGGTCATCCCTACCTTTACGGCATTGAGCAGTAGTGGAGGAGGAGGAGGCAGTGGAAGTAGTTCCGCCAATTATGCCTGTCAGGTCACCAAAGTTTCACCTGCCAATGGAAGCTCATTCAACCCGCGCGATGATTTCGACGCCGTCTGGACAGTCAAAAATATTGGCCAGAAAAAATGGGATCGCACGGCTGTCGATTACGTTTATTCTAGCGGAGATAAGTTTCACAAGATTTCCGGTTACGACATGCGCTCAAATGTCACCGTAGGCGAATCCATTGATCTTGGCGTGGATATGCAGGCGCCGAAAAACTCAGGTACCTATACAACAACCTGGATAATGCGTGCTGGCAGCAAGACGTTCTGTAATATGACTTTGACCATTGTTGTAAAATAACAAAAAGATTTAAAACAAAACAGCGGTGTGTAACCGCTGTTTTGTTTTAAAAGGAACACTAGCTTAGAACACTCACGCTGGCTGATTCAGACTTTTTACGCAAAGTAAAGAAACCTACCGCAATCGGGATTAGGATCATAACAACAGACACGCATAACAATGTATAGCCAATGACAGGCGAAAAAGTTTGTGGGTTTGTCGTACCATTGCTGGTCACATCGATTGGAGTGCCGCTCGAAATCAGGAATCCCCAAATACAACTGAACAGACTGGCACATCCACAGGCAAGCGCTGTGACGACGGTCGCAATGATTCCTATCGTTCTGTTTTGCATTGATTCACTCCTTGAAATTTAGTTTGATGATTTAACTTCTCAACTTCGCGCCGACTTCACGTTCCAAACGCTTCACAATTTTATTGCGGATGGCTGCAGCTTCGGCATCTGTCATCGTTCTATCGGATTGATACGTGAGGCTATACGCCAGCGACTTTTTGCCTTCGCCGATCTTTTCATCTCGATAAACATCGAACAAGCGTACATTCGTTACGGTCTTTCCACCAGTCTGCCGGATCAATGCTTCGATGCGGGCGGCCGGCACTGATTCATCTACGATGATGGCGATATCCTCATAGACCGGCGGAAAATCGGACACAGGCACAACACCATAGGTTGGATTTAAGGCACGGAGTTTCTCAAGGTCAAACTCCGCTACCACGACGGGTGAATCACCGACCTCATACTTTTCTTTTACAAGTGGGTGGATTTCACCAAAGAAACCAATAGTTTGTCCATTTATTCTTACTTCGGCAGCTTTGCCCGGATGCAGATAGTTAACAGAATCAATGGGAGTGTAGGAAACGTCTGTAAAGCGGAGGCCGCTCAACAGGAGTTCGATACGTCCTTTCATGTCATAGAAATCAAACGTTGGGGAATCCTTCACGTCCCATGACGTTGCGATTCGCGATCCGCTCATGACCACAGCAAGCTTGCTATGTTCATTGGGCAAACCTGGCCCTGCCGAAGGATCCATGTTGTTGGGCTCGAAAATTGGACCGAGTTCGAACATCGCAATGGATTCGGCACGATCATTTTTCTCAGCAGACTCGAGCAGTGAGGCAAGCAGAGTCCGCCGCAGAACGCGCCGCTCCGGTGTGATCGGATTCGCAAGTGTTACGTAGTCATGATAGGAAACCAGGCGGCTTTCACGCTCTGGAGACGTAAGCCGGTAGCTGACAATTTCCTGAAGGCCCAGATCGACAAGAATATCGCGGACACGCTCTTCCCATTCGTAAATCGGATTGCCAATCTGTGGGGGGAGCGCATCTGCCATGCGCGTTTCAGGTATGTTATCGTAGCCATAACTGCGAGCAACTTCCTCGAGCACATCGGCAACCCCTATAACTCCTTCACCAATATCAAGCCGATGAGGAGGTGCCTTCACCTGCACAGCCTCATTTTCAACATTGCAAGTAAATTCAAGCCGGGTTAACAATTCGGCAATTTGATTTGGGGTGAGATCAATGCCAAGCAAGCGTTTGACATCCCCCGACGTCACAGTTACGATGGCATCCTTTGGCTTGAACGGATATTCATCCACAAGGCCCGGGGCAATCTTTCCACCCGACCACTGTGCCATAAATTGTAATCCGCGCTGTACCCCTTGTTCTGCCAGGGCAGGATGTACTCCGCGCGAGAATCGGAACGATGCTTCAGAGGGAAGATTATGCTGTTTCGCTGTTTTGCGGATGTTGATAAAGTTCCAGGCCGCGCCTTCGAGCAGAATATTGGCGGTGCTTACCCCGCGTACGCTGGCTTTTCCAAGTTGCTGCTCGCCCGGTTTCATGTCAGGGCTGGTAGCATCCAGAACTTCTTTGGACGCATCGTACACCTCAGTTTCGGCACCGCCCATGACCCCGGCCAGCGAAACAGGACCTTTCTCATCGCAGACAAGTACATTCGTTGAAGTAAGTTTTCGAACCACACCATCCAAAGTAGTAAGTTTCTCACCTTCCCTGGCGGCACGTGTGATGATCTTTACATTCTTATTTCCCGCGCGTTCTTTGAGCATGTCATAATCGAACGCATGCAGCGGCTCGCCGATGTCCAGCATGGCATAGTTCGTCGCGTCCACGATGTTATTGATAGGGCGGATGCCTGCCAGCCGTAGCCTGCGCTGGATTTGATAGGGACTCGGCTTGATCTCGACATCCCGGATCAGTCCGATTACGAAGCGCGGATTAAGTTCAGGGTCCGTGATTTCGATGGAAACAAGATCTTTCACGGGCTGACCTTCTGTTTCGTATTGGATGTCTGGCTTCCTCAGTTCACGTCCTGTCAACGCGGCTAGTTCGCGCGCCACGCCGATCACATTGGCATTCCGTGCCATGTTGGGCAAGATGCTGATATCGAAAACCGCATCGCCCATGTAATCTGCAAGGGGCATTCCTACAGGCGCGTCTTCATCCAGGATGATGATGCCTTCATGTTCTTCGGAGATGCCAAGCTCTTTCTCAGAGGCAACCATCGAATAAGACTCAACGCCACGAATTTTTGCGCGCTTGAGCGTCGTGAGCACCAATCCATCGGCATGGCCGTCATACAGAGTTGTGCCCTCTTTGGCATAGGCAACCTTGATCGGCTTGGATAATTTTCCGCTGCCCTTCAAGTGGAAGATATTCGGCGCGCCCGTTAATACCGTTTGGTTCTGCTGACCGTCGTACAGATCGAGCAGAGTCAAGCGGTCCGCGTTGGGATGCGGATTCACTTCGCGGATTTCAGCCACAACAATCTTGTCGCGATCCCAGCCAATACCACTGGTTCTGAACTCGTGGCGTTCACCCTCTTTATTTGGCATCGGCAAACCAGCATATTTGATCTCGTCCACTTCAAGACCAGCCAGAGTCAATTTGCGAGCGATTTCCTCAATCGAAAAACCCTCAAGGTCAATGTAGTCTTTTAGCCAGGAAATAGGTAATTTCATAGTAACTCCTTCGGAGTATGATATTCGTTATTCGATATTCGAGCCTGATGATAGAGAAGTATTATCTTCGATTTCATAGTCCGGCGAAATTTCATGAACAGAATAATTTGCACCAGGCTCATTGGCTCCCTGCTTACTTTTCTTTAGAAAGCTAATATAACCATTAATCAACCGATTCAGGTTTTCTCCATCCACCTCAAGGCTTTTGTACAGTGTTTCGGAAATATAACCAACTTTATAAGCGTAAACAGTGTGACTTAGCGTTTCCTCAAGGGAACCACGAGCAATATAGCAAAATCTTACATTGTCTTGAAAGTAAAAACGTCCATGACCTTCAGCAATATTGGCAGGAATGCTTTGTGATGACCGTCGGATTTGCTGAGTTAGTGACCACTTCTCTTCAGGCGGAAGCAGCGAAAGCATTTCTTTATTAACGCGTATGGCAAAATCTCTGGCTTTGCACCAGACATCAAGTTTCTCTAATCCGCTAACGCTCATATCAGTTCCTTTACTGTATCCGAATATCGAATCTCTAATTTCGAATATCGACTCTCTATTAGAACTGTTCCAGGAACCTGAGGTCATTACCCCAGAAATATCGAATATCGTCGATTTTATAGCGCAGCATCAACTGGCGTTCCGGTCCCATACCCCAGGCAAAACCTGAATAACGCGCGGGATCATATCCGCCGTTCTGCAGCACCACCGGATGTACCATACCGCATCCAAGAATTTCCAACCAGCCCGAATTTTTACAAACCGCGCAACCTTTTCCGCCGCACACAAAACACTCCACGTCCATTTCCGCGGAGGGTTCTGTGAACGGGAAGTACGAGGCGCGAAAACGCGTGCGCACACTCTGACCGAACATGCGTCGAGCAAAGTCAATGAGCGTCCCCTTGAGATCCGCAAAAGTAATGTGCTCTCCTACTACAAGCCCTTCCACCTGGTTAAATTGGATTTCAGAGCGCGCTGTGATCTGTTCATAACGAAAGCACATTCCTGGAAGCGCAATACGAATCGACGGCGGGTTCTCGGGATTCATAGCAGCAAATTCCCGCATCGCATGGATCTGTCCAGGTGATGTATGAGTCCGCAGAACGATAGGATTATCGCCGCGCTCACCTGCCTCTACAAAGAACGTATCCTGCATATCACGCGCGGGATGGTTCGGCGGGAAGTTGAGCAATTGGAAATTGATCTCATCCGTTTCCACTTCGCGCGACGTATACACTTGAAAACCCATGTCGGCGAGGATATCTAGCACCCGCCGCAATTGCTGCGTGGATGGATGCAATCGGCCCAAATGGACTCCGCGCCCTGGCAGCGTCACGTCTAGTTGTTCCTCTTCAAGGGATTTCGCCAACGCCGCGGCTTTGATTAATTCGGCACGCTCCGTTAAGGCGGATTCCAATGCCACCTTGACCCGGTTGGCCGCCGCGCCCACGCTGGGTCGCTCCTCCTTGGAAAGTTTTCCCAGCTCGGAAAAGACCTGCATCAACGGCGAACTGCGTCCAACGTTTGCCACGCGCCAGGCTTCAAGCGCGGCCTGATCCTTGATCGCGTTCAAACTTTCCAAAGCACTCTGTTCGATCTCGCCTAATTTGTCGAGCATTCCTACCTCCACGATTTGACGATGGAAAATAGACCACAGACCATGATCTATTGTCCAGAAACAAAAAACCTTCCGTCCACTATGGGACGGAAGGCGCTAAGCACTCCGCGGTACCACCCAAATTAGTCACTCCTCGACTCCGCGTAGGATTGACTCTCTTGCGCTGACTAACATCAGCCTCTCGTGTAACGTCGAGACTACGGTTTGAACTACTTTACTATTTCACTCAAACGGCTCAAGAGGGAACTTCAACTGATTTCGGACGAGTACAACTTTCAGCACGCTGCGCGTATTGTACATCTCTGGCGGCTTCTGTCAGCCTACTTTCCTCTATCACAGCCTTTATTCGATTGGTGTAATTATCTCCAAAATGATGGGCATGTCAAGCCCAGGTCAGCGCTGCTCGGTAACACCTCTCCAAACGGCATCCAGCGCCTGTAGCGCCGTAAGGTTGCGAAGGGTCCATGCAGATTGCATGGCATGAGGGTCATCAAAATCAGTGATCCCATAGGTGAGATGTTCGAGGTCAGGTTGAAGCCCATGGTTAGGAAGTGGCTGGATCGCTGACCAAAAATTCCAGAGTGGGACATCGTATTCCTGAGCCAGACAAGCAATCGTTCGGTTGATGCGATAATCTCCTTCAAGATTATCACCTTTGGTCGAAACAATTGGCACAACGTTGTCGGATAAAAGAAGATCAAGAATCTGTCGCATCCCCTTCTCAAATTCTTCAGGCTGCCAGACCTGATTGGTTCCCAGCGAAAGGATCGCAAACGCGGGTCGATGCAGGCGCAATTCACAGGTCAAGGGTGACTCGCCTGATTCGCAATAAGCTGAATCACTCAGGGCTGGGTCCAGAATCCGATTCGGATTAAAACCGCGCCGGGCAGCCATCCCGATCCTTCCAAAGGAATCAGCAAAATGATCAATGACAGAACTGAGATTTTGATAAGGGCCAAGATCATAATAGTGATCCCCGAGATCGAACGATGTAAAAAACCATTCTGTAGATATTTCCCCATCCCCAATCTTTGAAAATGAACGTGGATTGTTGCCACTCGTCTGACCCCGTTGATACAACTCGCGCGCAGTAGCACTCACAGCTGGGATCACAGGCCATGCCTGCCAATTCTCACACGAGACGATTGGCAGAGCCGTTGGAGACGCTGTAATGGTTTGAACGATCTCAGGCTGGTTTGTATAGGTCGGTAAGGGACGAGGCCGGGATGGGACTTCCGTGGTTGTAGCTTGCGTACCACAAGCTACAAAAAGAAGCCCCAGAAAACCAGGTATAAGAAGGCGAAAATATTTCACAGGAATTATGCATCTTATACCATTAACGGCTTACCCCGCCATCATAGGCGGGGCAGCCAAGACCAACTCAGAGGGAGGAGAGAGTTTTAACAAAGGAGGCGGTTCAATGACGCCAACTTAGTTTACATAGGACGGTAATCAGGATTCGTGCCACTCCATGCGCATGTCGGCTTGTTGATGCCGTTGCATTCAATCGCATTCGAGCAGCGGCGGGCAATGATGCGGGGTGGCTGCTCAGGCAATTGCTCGGAAGGAAGCACAACTTCAGTTTCCAGCGCGATCTCGTGACCTACATGGTCACAATAACAGACCTTGCTTACATACCACTGTTTCTGAGTCATTTGGCACCTCCAGATTACGCTGTCATTGTATGGCAAGTAAAAAACGCCTGCCAGTGACAGGCGTCCCTACTTGATGTGACAATATGCCTATTGTAGATAGAAGTTAGCCGATTTAGATTCTGAATGCAAGGACATTTCGTGCTTTCAAAAGTTATTGGTGAACAAGACGAAACACTCCTCCATTATCGCTTAGAAGATAGAGTTCGCCGGCAGCATCTTGCCCAAACGAGGTAATTGTGACATCCAAATCAAACAGGGGCTGAGATTGCCAGCCACCATCTGACTGGATCAGACCCCAGATCAGGCCAGTACAATAATCTGCATAGAGATAGATACCATTCCACTCAGCCATGGATCCGCGATAGACGTACCCCCCTGTAACCGAGCAACCACCTTCGGAGTGACTATATTCGGCAATCGGATCAACCATCCCCGCTGGTCCACCCCCTTTGTAATCATGCGCGCCCTCTCGAAAATTCCAGCCAAAGTTTGTCCCGCCGGGCGAACCTGCCGGGAGAAAATCAATCTCCTCCCAGGTATTCTGACCGACATCGCCAATATACAAGTCGTTGGTTAACTTATCGAAGGAGAATCGCCACGGATTGCGCAAGCCATAGGCCCAGACTTCATTGCCAAATGGATTGTCAGCGGGGACAGCATAGGGCTCAGCCGAGTCAACATCCAGCCGAAGGATTTTGCCTAGGAGAACACCGGTGTTTTGCGCGTTGCCGAAAGGATCTCCCTGCGAACCTCCATCGCCCAACCCTGCATACAAGTAACCATCCGGTCCAAATGCCAGCCCTCCTCCATTGTGATTCGCGAATGGCTGATCGACGCCAAGTATTTTTACTTCACTCTTAGGATCTGCAACATTGGGCTCACTCGAAACCTGAAAGCGTGCCAGAACAGTATTCCCGTTGTTGTCTGTGTAGTTGACGAAGAAGCGTCCATTTTGCGCGTATTGAGGGTGAAATGCCAGGCCAAGTAAACCCTGTTCGTTCCCGGTGCTTCCCACGCGCTCGGAAATATCGAGAAACGGCGTTTCGATCAATTGATCATTTTCAATGATCCGAATCCGCCCGACTTTTTCAATAATAAATAAGCGTCCCGATCCATCTGGTTGTAAAGCGACCGGGCGTACCAGGCCAGAGGCAGACAATGGCTGCCATGTATAGGAGTTGGGATCAGGGAACGTGGTTGCCTGTGCGGGCGTTGCCGAAGGAGATGTTTGGCTGGCACCCGGCGTTGTTGAGATCGTTGTAGGCGGAAGCGAGGTTTGTGTAAAGGAAGGCGTAATGGGAGGCGATGTAGATGTACCTGTTCCGTTGCAAGCTGCGACGGAAAATACAAGTAAAAGTATTAATCGTCTCATGGATTGGCTTTTATTTGTCGTTTACATCAGTAGCATCCGCATCCACAATATCCCCCGAGCTATCATCAAGGTTGCTGTTAAGAGACTGCATATGCTCCTGCACCACAGCCGGAGGGCAAAGCTCAATAAACAAATTTGACCCGATCCAAAGAATGGCTGCATCATCTAAAGCAGCCACACCTGGAATGCCCATAATGAGATCGATTGGGGAAATCAGATAACCAATGGCACCGATGGGAATGAGTTTGACCCAGGGACTCACTCGCGAGTCACCCATCAGCTTCAGAATAAGTTTCAAGCGGTCGACAAAGTCACGTGTCATGCCTCGCGAGGCAGGCACTACAATTCTACGGGATTTTTTATCAGGCATGCTTTTCTCCATATCATTTAATAGATTTAACGATAAAGTAAGCCGTGTAATACTCTGTTCATTATAAGACACATAGCCACGACTACCCTCATAACATATACGAGATTAATATTCAAAAGTGGCAAAGGAGGGGAGTAAAATTTGAGCATGCCCTACATCATCGATGGCCACAATTTGATCCCCAAAGTAGGCCTGCGTCTCAATTCCATTGATGATGAAATGGACCTGATCTCGATTCTGCAGGAATTTTGCCGTTTAGAACACCGGCAGGTGGAGGTCTTTTTCGATGGAGCACCTCAAGCACAGACCCGAAAACTGGGTGCCGTTACTGCACATTTTGTGCGGCTGGGAACCACAGCCGATCATGCTATTCGAAATCGACTAAAAAGGCTGGGAAAAAGCGCCAGGAACTGGACAGTGATTTCATCGGATCGAGAAGTACAAACCGAGGCACGCGCGGTCCGCGCCGAAGTGATGTCCTCCGATTCATTCGCAGGGATGTTAAAGCAGGCTCGCAACTCCGCCCCGAAGACCAGCAATGATCGAAAAATCTCCCCACAGGAAGTAGACGAGTGGCTGAAGATATTTGAACGTAGGAAACCTAAATAAACGACTAAGAACTATGGGGGATAATTATTGACAATTATTATGATATTTCTAATAAACCTTTAATGTCAGGGTTTTTGTTCGGGGGTATATTGGATGCATCGGCACCTGCCCTCCCTTTATTGGTATTAGGTGTCTATCCGCCGCCTGCGGTTAGCATGTCCCCCCCATGCTAGCGAGGCGGCGGTTTCTTTTGGGCCCCACCCTCTGCTCCCCCAAATGCTAAATTCAGAATTTGGGGGAGAGTTCTTTGAGAGATATAATTTATTTATGAAAACCGTTTATACATTTGTCTCTTCCCCTAATCATATCTATCCAGATCATCCTGAACGGCCTGCACGGCTGGCTATCCTGGAGCCGCGCCTCCAATCTTTCGCTGCAGAGTTGCTGGAAGCAAAACCTGCAACGCGTGAAGAGATTGCTTACGTTCATAACCCAAAATTAATTTCCGCACTGGAAAAAGTCTGTAAAGAAGACGCACCCGGAATCATCGATTATGCTCCCACCTATGTGACTCAATCCTCCTTCGAGGATGCTTTACTTGCCGCGGGGGGAGTCATTACTTGCGCCCGCGCGGTCATAAAGGGAGATGCAAAAAATGCGTTCGCCATCGTGCGACCGCCTGGACATCACGCCGAGCCAGAACGCGCCATGGGGTTTTGTATTTTCAACAATGTGGCAATTGCGGCGCGAGAACTGTTAGCGCAGGGACTGGAACGCGTCGCAATTATTGATTATGACGCCCATCACGGAAACGGAACGCAAGCCGCGTTTCTCAACGAGGAGCGTGTGGCATTTGTATCGGTACATCAATATCAAAACGGCTTCTATCCGGGGACAGGCTGGATTGAAGACGCGCCGCATGCCAGGAAGCGGATCGTCAATGTGCCTTTACCGGCCTATGCTGGCGATCAAGTCTACGAGCAGGTTTCTGAAAAGATCTTTGTTCCGTTTGTTGAATCCTTTCAGCCGCAGATAATCTTAATCTCAGTGGGTTTCGATGCACATTGGAATGACCCTATTACGATGCTTGGATTATCCACAGCAGGCTACTTAACGCTGGCAAAGAAAGTAGTTGCACTCGCAGAGCAATATTGTGATGGCAAAATCGTCTTTGTGCTCGAAGGTGGTTATGATCCAATGAATGTCGCGAACGGGGCGGAAACCGTCTTTATCGCGGAAACAGGGAAAGAAGAGTCCGAACCCGCTGTGCGCGATTCAAATCCACACAAAGAACCAGATTGTGAATCTCGCATCGAGGAAGTACGCAAGTGGCATGGATTCTCGTAAATCCTCTTTTATAATTGCTCGCTGAGAAAAAGGAGTACCTTTCATGGCAAGCAGACGAACTCTTGGCTATATCCAAAATGAATGGACTTGTCCCAATTGTGGCACACGCAATAAAGGCGGGGTAAAGACGTGTGAAAATTGCGGTGCCCCTCAACCCGAGAATGTGCAGTTTGAACTTCCCTCAGACCAAAAATTTGTAACCGATGACGCGGCGGTCAAGGCTGCCAAAGAAGGTCCCGACATCCATTGTCCATTTTGCGGCACCCGCAACCCGGCCTCCGCAAAAACATGCTCTCAATGCGGCGGAGATTTGACAGATGCCAAAGCCCGGGAGGCAGGGCGCCTGATGCAGGCGACTCCTGTTCTTGGACAGCCAAAAGTGATCAAATGTGATAATTGCGGAACGGAAAACCCAGGTACGAATTCGGTTTGCTCGAATTGTGGATCGCCGTTACCCAAAGCTGTTGTGCCGGCAGTAACGCCAACACCGGCCGGGATAAATCTTGGAAACCTCAAAGCGCCTAAAAAGACAAACTGGTTACTGATCGGTGGGATTCTCGCAGCCTTGGCAATAGGCTGTGTTGTCATTGGAGCTTTATTCTTCTTCCCCTCAAAATCGGTCAAGGCGACGGTGGTGGATGTGCATTGGCAGACGTCTGTGCCCCTGCAAGCGATCCGTGCAGTGGATTATAACAACGAGCCCGGCAGCCCACCTTCGGATGCTTACGATGTTTCCTGCCGCGACGACAGCCACGATGTCTGTGAACAAAAAACGATTGACAAAGGCAACGGTTACTCAGAAGTGGTGGAGGATTGTCACACCGAGACGCAGCAGTATTGTTCCTATACCGTGGATGAATGGACGACGATCCAAACGTACCCCATGGAGGGGAACGATCTACGGCCTGTTTACGAAAGCCCGAATGTTTCCAGTGGGCAGCGGCTCGGGGATACATCGGAAGACCTGACGGTCACCTTCTCGACCCCGAATGGTGAGAAGGAAACATATTCCCCCGGCACAGTTTCTGAATACCAGCAATTCACTGTCGGAAGTACATGGACATTGAAAATGAACGCGTTGGGAGGCGTAGTCAGTGTAGAGCCGTAAAACGCAGAGCGGACAGTTGAACTGTCCGCTCACTTTATAGGTGGAGTGTTTATTCAAACAATGGGATTGGAGAGAATCGCCTGATGAGTAAAGACAATGAACGACTAGATGAACAATTTGTACAACTGGCGCTGGCGATCAATGAGCACTTGCCAGACTATGTCGATTCCTACTTTGGACCCGGCGAGTGGGCTCAAGAAGCTAGGCAAGCCGGAAAATTCCCACTCTCAGACCTGACGCACAGAGTTGGCGAGCTTGCAGCCAACATTTCCAGTGCAAACGAGTGGGACGCGCAACGTAAGATTTTCTTGAACGCCAAATCAGCGCCATGCAAATGAGCCTGCGATTGCTGGCAGGTGAAAATGTGTCACTTGCTGAAGAGGCTCAGGCATTGTATGACATACAACCGGCATGGACGGATGAAACCTATTTCCCGGAATACCAAAAATGGCTGGATGAAA
>DATFQC010000127.1:0-9074 GCA_035264425.1 Anaerolineales bacterium | reverse complement strand
AAGTTCAATTCAAAAATTTGGTTATGCAGCTCCGCTGCAATGCCAGGACCGCTATCCGCGATGGTGACTTCAACTGATTCAGGTAGTTGAATTCCTCGAATCACGATCGAGCCATTGCCATTCATTGCGGCAATGGCGTTCTCGACCAGATTCCGAAACACGAAGGTGAGGCTCTGCCCTCCAGCCGTGACAGTAGGTAGATCCTCGAGCCCACTCGTTTCAATCTGAACCGTCACGGGGATCTGGACGGCACGGATCGCCTCCTGGATACGAGAGGCGATATTTATTTTTTCCATCCGAATGGGACGCAGATGAGACAGATTTTCCTGCACGATCTGCATGGCATCTGCTGCACTGCGTTCGATCTCTGCCAGGTTATTGGTTAAATAGGGATCTTTTTCAAGCAGTTGAGGATACTTGTCTTGAATCGCCTGGATTCTGACCGGGATAGTGCCTACCTTATTGTTCATGTTGTGTAGCAGGTTTGCTGAAATGTCGCCGACCGCTGCAAACGTCTCTGCCGTCCAATGTTGTTCCTGCGAGGTTTGCAGAGCTTGCTGGTGGGATTCATTTTGGATGGCTAATACAGCATAATTCGCAAGACATGCCAGTACCTTCTTATCCCATTCGGATTTGGTGTTTCGACCTGCGCCTGCGTCTGAGTTGAACACGCCAAACATTCCCGGAGTCTTCACATCATTTCCTCTGGGGAGCGGGATTACTAAAGCATTCGGCTGGTTCTGCAGGTCTGAAATCCTTTCAAACTGTTGTGTTGGACCGTTCGATGAAGTAAGCTGTAATTCGTCTGCTTCGTTAGATAGCCAGATGGCACTGGATGAGGTGTTGAGTAAATTGTTTGCCATTCCGCACAGACGATCCAAAACCTTCTGAGTCGGCTGAGAGATCAACAGTTGAGCAGCTTCCTGCAGAGCATCCAATAAACGAACTTCCTGAATGGCTGTGATGGCATAGGCAGCCAGGGACTGTAACATATGATTATCATCTTCAGTAAACGCCCCTAATTGAGGACTCTCCAGATTGAGAACCCCTTCCAGTCGTCCGCTGGCATTAATCAACGGGACAGCCAGTTCTGAACGCATTTCCAAATTTGAATCGAGTGGGTAATAGATCTTCGACCATGGTTCCTGTTGCAGGTCTGAAATAAGCAAAGACTCACGGGTTCGCGCCACCTGTGCCATAACACTATTTCCGTCCAGGGGAAGTTTTTCAACCAGAGGACGTTCCAGACCGGCCCCTGTTACCGCTCGCGTGACCAGATATTCTCCGTTTTTGTCGAGAAGACGAAAAATGCCGTATTGCGCATTCGTAATTTCAAGCGCCAACTGCAAAATCGAATCAAGGGTTTCCTCGAGCCGCAAACGAGATGAGATCAATAATCCCGCCCGACGAAGTTGATTCAGCTCCTCATTCTTGCGAACCAGATCGCGCCGGATCCCGGCCAAACGCCGCGCATGATAAATTGCCATCGCCGCCTGATTGACAAAATTATCGAGCATAAGTTGTTCAAGATGCGTGAATTGTCGCTCCTCATGCAGATAGATATATAAAAGACCTACGGCCTGTTCCGCAACAATCAGAGGAAAACAAGCGACCGCTTTGACTCCCAGCGCGGCATGATGAGGATGAACATCGAGGTCTGACTCTTCGTAAGATAGACAGCGGTGGCGGCGTTGAATCGCACGCATCCCAATTCCATTGGGGCGCGGCGCATCATCGGGCTGATCGATCATGGAGACAGGTCTGCGGTCCTCGGGTTCGGCAGAGACGCGCGATTCGTTCTCAAACATCCCCGTTGTTTGATCATAGGTATAGATGACGGCAGAAGAACCAGGCACCACACGAATCGCACTATCGACAATCAGCTGCAGACTCAGATCAGTCTGGTCCGCATCGGTGGAGCCGATACGATTAATGGCATCACTAATCTGGTTGAGGCTGGCTAGCGCTTCCAGCAGGCGTGGATCAGTTTCCTCGGGGTAGGATGGGAAGGGCGGTGTTTTCATTTCAGACGGGACTCGTTCACGAGTTGACAGTGATTTTCCCATCGGTTCGTTATCCACGCAAGCTCTGGTCAGACCAGATTTTGGACAAGTTTCCAGGTGAGTTGGAGTGCAAAGTAACCCAGCGCAAGCCCACAGGAGAGATTCACCCAGCGGAAAAATGCCCGCGTTACAAACCTTCGTCCCCATGCTACCAGCCCAGCCATGAAAAAGCACCAGAGCAGGGCCCCGCTCAAAAACCCCGCGAAAAAGAGCGTGAAGTGAATGGGTTGAGGGCTTCCTGAGATGGAGGCGAATACGGTCGTGCCAAGGCCGGTCCAAAACACAATGTTAAGCGGATTACCTAACGATAGAAATGCGCCGTTTGCAAAGTCTCCGCGGCTCGAACTCGTTGCGCTAAACGCTAATTCTTTATCGTGACGGGCATCTTTGAAAGCATCCCAGGCGAGCTTGAGCATTAACAGGATTCCCACCAAACTGAGAAAGACTCGAGCTGTGCTATTTTGGACGAGGAAGGCAAGACCGGTCAAAGCGATGATGGCCCAGGTCGTATCCCCGACGAGAGAGCCAAACTGGACAAAAAGCGCTGGGAGAAACCCACGGGCTGCGCCGCGTCGAACAGTTTCGGCGGTCACCACCCCGGGGGGGGCACAGAATGCAATGGCGAGAAAAAAGGATGAAATGAAGAGGGACATATAGTTATAGGAAAGGCCGAGGATCGATCTCGGCCTTTTGTTTCAATTTGCCTTTAGAAAATGTTTCTTTTAGCAGTCAAAATACAACACATACTCATGTGGAGTAGGACGTAAACGAACGGCATCCACTTCATGAACACGCTTGTATTTGATGTATTCTTCCAGGAGATCCGGCGTAAATACACCACCTTGAAGCAGGAATTCATGATCTGCTTCCAGTGCATCCAATACCTCAGTGAGAGAACTGGGTACCTGCTTGATTTTCTTCTTCTCCTCAGCCGGTAGTTCATAAAGATCGCGGTCTTGTGGACCACCTGGATCGATCTCGTTACAGACGCCATCCAGGCCGGCCATCAGGATCGCTGAAAAAGCGAGATAAGGGTTGCAGGACGCATCCGGCGCACGGAATTCAACCCGCTTGGCTTTGGAGCTCTTGGTCGCTGGAATGCGGCAGATCGCGGAACGGTTGCGTTGCGAATAGGCGATATTGACGGGCGCCTCATAACCTGGTACGAGACGGCGATAGGAATTGGTGGTCGGGGAGGTCAGTGCGAGCAGAGCGGAGGCATGCTTGAGGATCCCGCCGATATAATACTTGGCAGTCTGCGAGAGACTGGCATAACCATCTTCTTCGAAGAAAACATTCGTATCACCTTTCCACAAAGAAGAGTGGACATGCATGCCTGAACCGTTGTCGCCAAATAACGGCTTGGGCATGAAGGTCACCGTTTTGCCGTTCTGGCGGGCAACATTTTTGATGATGTATTTATACAGCAGCAGGTTATCTGCCATGCGAGTAAGCGTAGTGAAGGTCATGCTCATTTCACTTTGACCGGCAGTGGCAACCTCGTGGTGGTGCAAATCCATTGGAACGCCGGCTTTTTCCATAGCGAGCATAAACCGGGAGCGGAGTGTCTGTAACGTGTCAGTGGGCGGCACCGGGAAATAGCCGCGTTTCGGTGAGATCTGGCCTCCATAATTCGGGCGGTCAGACCTTCCACTTTCCCACCAGGCCTCTTCGCTGTCTATAGAATAGAATGCCTCGTTCGTGCCGGACGAATAGCGGACACCGTCAAAGACGAAGAACTCCGCTTCCGGCGCGAAGTAAACGGTATCTGCAATCCCTGTGCTCTTCAGGTAGTCTTCCGCTTTGCGAGCGACATAACGTGGATCTCGACTATAAGCTTCGAACGTGAGCGGATCGTGCACATTACAACTCAAGACCAGGGTAGGAATTTCAGCGGTTGGGTCAACAAATGCTGAATCGGGATCAGGTTTGAGGAGCATGTCTGACTCGTGAATTTCCTGAAAACCGCGGATCGATGAGCCATCAAAAGGAATGCCCTCCTCAAAAAAATCGACTGTGAGGCGATGAGTCGGCATGGTGAAGTGCTGCCAGGTTCCGGGCAGGTCAACAAAGCGGATGTCCACTAGCTCGGTGCCAGTTGACATTTCCAGAACTTCTGCAATTGTCTTTGCCATTGAAATCTCTCCTGCAACTACTGAATTGATTTTTAACTAAATTATTAAATGGATTATATGGGTGAGGCGAAAGCCAAGTCTATTACCCAAATGGGTAAATTATTCCAGGTAATATAAATTTTAAATTTCTAACGGTTGAGACTATGGTCTCAACCGTTAGAAAAAAGTCATGTGCTGGACCAGATAGAGTTAATCTGCACTACCAAAGGCCGGAGCTGTCTTGCCGGGCCTTGCTTTTATTCCTTCTTCAAGATCCGAGGGCTCCCAATCTGTAGGGTACCCAAGCGTACCCATCTCGGGTAGATCCAATCCCTGCAATTCTACGTCGCGCGAAACACGTAACAGCTTAAGGGCCGCAAGTGCCTTGAAGAACACGTAGGAAAGTCCAAAGACGAATACGATAATGCTGCCTGCCTCTGCGAACTGTGCAAGGATCTGTGTTGTTCCACCATACAACAAACCCGTCACAGCCGATTCAACACCATTCCAGGCTGCAGTATCCGGGTTGCCATTGGCGAAAATACCGACAGCCAACACTCCCCAAAGACCGTTGAAAAAGTGAACAGGCACGGCACCCACCGGATCATCAATTTTCCTTTGCTCAAGTAGGACCGTTGCCCCGCAGACCATGACCCCAGCGATCAAACCGATGACGACCGCCGCCCATGAATCCACGAAGGCACATGGCGCGGTGATGGCAACCAAACCAGCCAAAATTCCATTGACGGAAAGACCTGGATCCGGTTTTTTGGTTGGACCAAATAACCAGGCATACGTCATCGCTGCCACACCACCAGCCGCTCCAGCCATAAGTGTATTAATCGCCGCAATCACAGCCAGATTGCGAAAGGCTCCAATAAAACCCAGAGAAGAGCCAGGATTGAAACCAAACCAGCCAAAGAAAAGGATGATCGTTCCCAGCACACCCAGTGAAATGCTGTGCCCTGGAATTGTGTTAGCGGAGCCATCCTTGTTGAACTTTCCAAGCCGTGGTCCGATCACAATCGCGCCGGCCAGCGCAATTGCCCCGCCGATCATATGCACCACGCCCGAGCCGGCAAAATCCACTGCGCCGTTACCGAGCCCAACACTTCTGCCAAGATTTTGGAGCCATCCGCCACCCCAGATCCACCCGCCGACAAGCGGATAGATGAACATGCTGACCCAGAGGCTCATCAGCACAAAGCCAATAAACTTTAAACGTTCAGCCATTGAACCCGTAGGAATGGTGGCCGCCGTATCCATAAACACCATTTGGAATAGGAAGAAAGCCAGCACACCTGCATTGGCTCCCAGACCGCCTAAAAGGAATCCACTACCTCCCAGAATGCCAAACTGACCAAACCGAATCAGGGGAGTGGCAAGCAAGCCTGTCCAATCTCCCAACGTAATGGGTGAATGCGCCCACGCGCCAGCAACCACGCCAAGCCGGGCCACTTCGGGGTAAGCAGCATTGACTCCGCCAAATTGGAAGGCAAACCCGGTTAGCCAGTATCCGACGGCACCGATGCAAAATACCATCATATTCATCATCATTGTGTGTGCTACATTTTTATTGCGAGTGAACCCTGTTTCCACCAGCGCGAAACCTGCCTGCATAAAAAAGACCAGGAAACCCCCAACGATCATCCAAAGGATATTAATGCCCACGGTCAAATCGCCGACCTCTTGGGTTGTCGGGCCGCCGTCATCAGCGAGCACGGGTGTGGCAATAGCGAGGGTTAATATGACAACCAGCAATAGTACCCATCTCCATCTCTTCTTTATCTGTTTCATCTCTCTTCTCCTTCCATATAATTTAATATAGCGTGAAAACCTGTTTTACAAAGTAGTCAGCCTCATCAATGCCAGCCACTATAGCTTTTCATAATCAAGGCAAAAGATGCAAAGAGCATGACAACTAATGTGGGAGGAACTGCCGACAGCAGCCAGCGTTTCCAGCCGATTGTTCCATGATTGCGTTCCATGAAAGAGTACGCCACCACATTTGCAGAGGCACCGATGGGGGTCAAATTACCGCCGATATCAATGCCCAATGCCAGAGACCACACCATCAAGCCTAAAGCCGGCATGCCTGGGATTTGCGCCAGATCCTTGAGCACATAGCTCATGGCAAGCGCCAATGGGACATTATCTACAATGCCGCTGGCAAGACCGGGCACCCAGTGCAAGGCCATGACGAGACCATTTTGATTGGAGGCACTGATGGTTGCCAATCCGTTGGCCAGTGATTCAAAAAGTTTTATTTTCTCCAGGCCACCGATTAGTACGAACAGGCCGGCAAAAAACAAAATGCTTTCGCCATCTACTTTAAGGAGAGTGCTACGGCGGTCTGCGTTGCGCATGGCAAGCAAGGCGAACCCAGCTGGGATCAATGCCGCCATGGCCGCATTGAGGTGAATACCAGTCAGCTTGCTCAGCGGGTGGTGAATTACAAGCAGAATCACTGCCAATAGGAAACCAATGAGTCCCACCCGAGTCAGATGCGCATGCAAAGCTTCACTGTGAAGTGCTTCGATTTCGTTGATCGTTTCTTCTGTCAATAAGCTATGAGCGCTCATCAAAGCTTTACGATTGGTAATATAAAACATCCATAGCAGGAGAAGAGCAGCAATGGCCGAAATGGGTCCTGTGTGAGTCACAAAATCTGCGAAGTTAAATCCCAGGGCGGTTCCGAGAATGACATTAGGCGGGTCACCCACCAGAGTTGCTGCTCCACCAGTATTTGCCGCGCAAACTTCCGCAATCACCAATGGAACGGGATCGAGTTTCAACAGGCGACAGAGTTGCAGGGTCAGGGCGGAGAGGAACAACATCACGGTGATGCTGTCCATGAACATTGCCATGACTGCGGCAAAAATAATCAGGATGATGGACAACGAAACCGGGTGATAATGAAACTTTTTCAAGGCCTTCATTGCCAGCCACGAGAAGAATCCAGCTTCCTGCAAAATGGAAACAAGAAAGAACATGCCGGCCAGCAACCCTAATGTTTCCCAATTGATGTAAGAGAGTGCTTCGTATGGACTCAAGATGCCAAAGAGGATAAGTAAACCACCACCGAGCAGGGCTACCCAATGACGAGGGAATTTTTCACTGGCGATCACAATATAAGCGAGCACGAAGATAAACAATGTAAAAAACACCATTACCTCTTTTCGCGAATCTCAACAGATAACATCATGGAATTCATTTTATGGAATTGAGAAGCTATAACAATTACCCCTATGGAGAATATTTCCATTTATCACTGCTCTACTACTCTATGTTCTTACCTGCCTTTCTCACCCAAATGGAGCAGGACGTATACAGAATCATAAAGGCGACCTGTGGATGTATTTCGCAAGCCGCCTTTATGATGAGGAGAGAAACTAGAAATGTAGTACTTTACTCTGTTGCAAAGCGCTGATCTTCCTGTTGTCCAAGGGGAACGACGCGGACAAAGGTATTTTTCCAATCCACCAACAGGTTAAGGATCTTTTGAGATTCTTCTGCCTGATGATTATGCTTTAATTCCTCAGCATACGTTGTTAGTAATTCCTGGAGGTTCTTCAAATCATGCTCGCCAACTTCCTGGATAACGACTTTTGCGCCTTTGGCCAGCCGACGCTGGATCGCGGCTTGATCAAAATTGAGGTGAGGTTGCAAGCGTAAATAAAGGATGCCGCCGGTCATTCCCGCACATATCCATGGGCCAGGGTCTCCCAGCACTACCACACGCCCCGCCGTCATATATTCACACAGGAAGCCTTTGATATTTGCGCGCACACCGATGAATCCCAAGTTATCGTTGAGTGGCTTGCTGATCTCGCCGCCGATGAGGACATCCGCACCGGAGAGTCGGATGCAGGCGCGCGAGTCTGCATTTCCTTGCACAATGACAGTACCGTTTGTACCTCCATACGCCAAGCTTTTACCCACAGAACCATCGATCAACAGACCATCGTGGTTATAGCCCTTTAGAATCACGACGCGCCCACCCGATATTCCTTTGGCAACTCCATCCTGCGCGCCACCTTCGACGACAATCCGAACAGGCGCCGCGTTATAGGCGCCAAGTCCATTCCCAGGCACAGAACTACTGAAGAATCGCAAAGCGGTGGTCGGGACGGAATGGGGATTAACCTCATTAAGAGGCTGACGCCAAGTCTCCCGATGACCGCCAACGCCTCCATGCCCGGGCAGCCAGCTCCAATTTCGGCGATAACGAGTCAGCGCTCCGGTCAAATGTGTTCCCAGTGCGCGATCTACAGGTGTCACTTTATCATCTTCGAAAAGAACCGTATCCTGTTGATACGTTGTAAAACTTTCCATGACCAGATTCGAGATAACGGTTGTCAAATGATTGCGCGGACGATGCAGTGGTCCGCGATCGATCATGGCCATCTCAGGCACAGGCAACGCGACTGGGATCGGTTTATCCTCCAAAAGTTCTTCGGCTGTGACCAGCATTTCGCACAGATCAATTTTTTCCTGATGAGAGATTTGTTGTAGTAGGTCAGATCGTCCCACAATTTCCTGTGCATGGTCAAAACCAAGTTTAGCAATAGTGGATTGCATCGCTTCCCCCAGCCCATTGAAGACATTCATAAGTGCCTGCACTGCCTGCTCGAAATCACGAGGAACAAAATGCTTGAGGCCTGCCGCCTGCGCGGCATCCTGTGTTTCAATCTGCGTGGTGATTCCGGTATGACAGGTACCCAACTGACAATCACGACAGATCGTACATCCGATGGCAACCATTGGCAACGTTCCAAGGCCCACGCGGTTTGCACCCAGGCACATCAGTTTGATCACATCCGAGGCAGAGCGAATTCCACCATCAGCCCAGATCTCTACTTTTTCACGCAGACCTGATTCGGTCAAGGCGCGATGC
>DATFQC010000126.1:0-3559 GCA_035264425.1 Anaerolineales bacterium | reverse complement strand
CTGGCAAAAGACTGAGCGAACAACTTCAATTTGAGGAATATCTGGCTCGACATTCAAAAGATGAGACATATACGTTCCGCCAGCACTTGCGCTCGATTGGGGGAGCCATTGAGGAATAGGAACCAGTGCTCTGCTGCGAGCAGTCCAAAGAGATCCATAAAAACTCCCCTCCTGTAGAGAGGAGTTTTCTTTTTCTCCCATTTTATTTGCCTTTTGTCCTTTGTACGTATATAATGTAGAGAAGATTTCCATTCGGCTCATGAGAAAATAATCATCACTACCCATATCACTCCGTTGACAGCAACGCTGCCGATCGTCATTTAGCCCCTCATCGAACATTGCTACAAGTATAAAAGATAGAACCGGGATCCTAATGGAAGGTTCGGTTAAGCCTTGATTTAATGACGGATACTTCTGAACATTCTCCATAGGAGGAGAAGAAATCTTAATGACACCAGCCAATCGAAATAAACAAGTAAAACTCCTGCCGAAGTGCCCAACTGGCATTCCGGGCCTGGATGAAATCACAGGCGGCGGTTTACCCAAAGGTCGGCCAACCCTGGTTGCGGGTGCTGCAGGCTGTGGCAAGACGCTCTTTGCGATGGAGTTTCTCATCAATGGAATCACTCAATACGACGAACCGGGTGTTTTTGTGGCGTTTGAGGAGAACGCCGAAGAACTGACGCAGAATGTGGCTTCACTCGGTTTTGACTTGAAAGCATTGATGAAACAAAAGAAGCTGATCATTGATTATGTGCGCGTGGAACGCAGCGAGATTGAGGAAACAGGCGAATATGATCTGGATGGATTGTTCATCCGCCTGGGTCATGCGATTGATACGATTGGCGCCAAGCGGGTGGTGCTCGATACACTCGAAGTCCTCTTTTCTGCGCTACCAAACCATGGCATTCTGCGAGCCGAACTGGGCCGACTGTTCCGCTGGCTGAAGGATAGAGGCGTGAGTGCCGTGGTCACCGCAGAACGTGGTGATGGAACCATGACCCGCTTTGGTCTTGAGGAATACGTTGCAGATTGTGTCATCCTGCTCGATCATCGCGTGACCGAGCAAATGTCCACCCGGCGCTTGCGCATCGTCAAATATCGCGGCAGCCTGCACGGCACAAACGAGTATCCTTTCCTGATTACCAAGGAAGGTATTTCTGTTCTGCCTATCACCTCTCTCGGACTTGAACACAAAGCCCCTGCGGGACGGATATCTACAGGAGTCAAGGAACTTGACGAGATGTTGGGAAACAAGGGGTATTACCGAGGCAGCACCATTTTAATTTCAGGGACGGCAGGGACAGGCAAGTCCAGCCTTTCGGCAGCCTTTGTGGATGCGGCTTGCCGACGCGGCGAACGCTGTTTGTATTTCGCCTTCGAGGAATCCACTGACCAGATCCTGCGGAATATGCGTTCGATCAACATTGACCTGGCGCCGCATGTAAAAAAAGGACTGCTCCACTTCCATGTTGCCCGTCCCACCCTGTATGGACTTGAAATGCATCTGGTAA
Organism: Anaerolineales bacterium; assembly: GCA_035264425.1. Lineage (GTDB taxonomy): Bacteria > Chloroflexota > Anaerolineae > Anaerolineales > Villigracilaceae > Defluviilinea. Next base: position 2,045 of record DATFQC010000126.1, on the reverse strand, counting down.
CCATGTACGACCTGATCAAACAATACAAACCAGATATTGTCGTACTCGACCCGATCACCGACTTTTTCGCGGTTGGCAGCAAAGCGGAAGTCAAAGCCGCCCTGACACGGATCATCGACTATTTGAAAATGAACCAGATCACCGGGCTATTCACCAGCTATACCACTGAAGACGAGGGTGTCGACCAAACCGTCGTGGGTGTTTCCTCCCTGATCGATACCTGGCTTAATCTGCGCAATCTGGAGAATAATGGGGAACGTCATCGCGGCTTGTTTGTGTTAAAGTCGCGCGGGATGCCTCATTCGCGTCAGATCCGCTCTTTTGAATTAACAGACGCCGGCATCCAAATTGGTGCAATGGATCTCGCTGGACGCCGAACAGAATCCAGCGTATCCTAGAAGAGCTTGCGATGCATCTATCTGTTTTCAAAGTGTACTTTGATCCAAACAGGTAAGAAGGAGAATACAAGTGGAAAAAGCAAAGTCACCCGTTCGATCTCAGCGGACAAAGAAGAACTGGGAACTGCGGCTTTACGTTGCTGGTCAGACGCCCAAGAGCCTTACGGCGTTTGCCAACCTGAAGAAGATCTGTGAGGAGCATCTGGCAGGGCAATATCATATTGAAGTGATTGACCTGCTCAAGCAGCCGCAGTTGGCAAGAGGCGACCAGATCCTTGCCATCCCAACGCTGGTAAGGAAATTACCTTCACCGATTAAGAAGATTATCGGGGATCTCTCCAATACGGAACGCGTCCTCGTTGGACTTGATGTGCGTGAACAGAAATAAATGAGGCGTATGAGTCAGGTGGTCTGATCTCCGTTAGGAGTCAGGAGTCAAGCGCCCGAAAGGTTGAGCTATGCCTAAACGAAACCCAACGCCCCAGCCGGTTCAAGATGAAACTGCCGCAATAAAAAGCCGTCTCGAGGAGACAGAAGAAACCCTGCGAGCCATTCGTCAGTACATGGTGGATGCGTTTGTAGTTACCCGCTCAGGTGGCGAACAGATCGTGACCCTGAATGAGGCAGACTTTCCTTATCACAGGATGGTCGAGGCCATGAATGAAGGCGCGGTAACGCTGATTCCGGATGGAACGATTTTTTATTGCAACCCGCGCTTTGCGGAGATGGTCCAAATGGCGCCCGAAAAACTAATTGGCGTTCGTTTTTCAGACCTGATCCGACGGGAAGAGCAGAGCTCATTCGAGGCGATTTTCAAAGAAGCTGGGCACAACAGCCTACGAGGCGAGTTCTGTCTTCAACCACCCCATGGAGATTGCATACCTGTACAATTATCTGTTTATCAGCTCGCCGTAGAGAACACGGGTGGGATTTCAATTATTGCGACTGATATTAGTGAACGCAGGCAGGCGGAGGAGAAAATTCGCTCTCTGGCCTCTCAACTCGCTGTCGCAGAGCAGGAAGAGCGGCACCGTATCTCCCAGATTTTGCACGACGATCTGCAGCAGCGCCTTTTCGCGATCAAGACCCAATTAGCCATCCTTTTGAATGATGGCGACCAAAACAAGACGTTAGTATCTGCAGCAGAAGAACTCAAGCAGGTCCAGCGCTGGCTCTCAGACGCCATTGGCATCACCCGCAGCCTCAGCATTGATCTCAGCCCGGTCATTCTGCAGGGAGATGGATTGGCGGAGGCCCTCCTCTGGTTATCCGCTCAAATGAAAGAGCAGTATGGCTTGCAAGTCCTGGTCGATGCGAAAGACAATCTCAATCGCCTGGATAGCCATATACGCATATTGTTGTTCCAGGCCATTCGTGAATTATTCTTTAACACCGTCAAGCATTCCGGCACTTCACAGATCGCTATTACTCTGGAAGAGAAGGACGATCAGCAGGCCCGCATCACCATCAGCGATGAGGGCAAGGGTTTTGACGTTGTCAGCGTCATGAATGATTCGAAGACGGCTCATGGTTTGCTGGTGGTTCAAGATCGCCTGGGATTGATGGGATGCAGCATAGACATCACTTCTGAACCAGGCCGGGGGACAAAGGTTGTTATCGAGGCTCCCATGCCAGGGAATTCGGTCT
>DATFQC010000125.1:0-2920 GCA_035264425.1 Anaerolineales bacterium | reverse complement strand
AGACCAACCATTTGACGCAACCAGTCAGTGACGACTTCTTCAAGTTCGGTCAAGGCCGGGCTGGACTGCCACGATAGACCCAGTACGCCCAAGCCGGTGCTCAGATAATCACCCAGCACTGAAGCGAGATCTCCATTGCTTGGAAAATATCCAAAGAAACTCGGATGCTGCCAGTGCGATAACCCTGGCAGGATAATTTTTTCAAGATCACTGAGGATGGCATCAAATGATTCAGCGTGAATGGGAGGCGTAACAGGAAGTTGAGCACGCACCGCGCCTGGCTCCACGGATGATTTCACCGGCAATTCAGCGATGTTGGCGCGATAGTCGGCGATCCAGTCAATAAGTTGATGACCAATCTTGCGAAATTCTTCAGGGTTCATATTGGATTCTCTTTCCCGGTATACTCAAGCTGCTGTTTCAGGCAGCAAAACACTATGTAGAACCATTATGCTCAGGACAAATATCATTCTTTCGCTAAGGTTGTTTTTTGCCCCGCGGCTTTATTTTCCAATAATTCCAACACAAAACATAGAGACGATAAACGATTCAGATAACGCTGTAAATCAGGGTTCTTGATTTCCTCTGCGTCGAACAACTCCACCACGCGCCGTTCTGCCCTGCGAATGATCGTTCTTGCCAGTGCAAGTGCCGCGCCCGCGACCGAGTCACCAGGCAGGATAAATTCCTTCGGCATTTCCACCAGTTTGCTCAACTCATCGGTTTGCTCTTCCAGCCAGGTCACGCGGGCTGCGTCTATAAAATGGAATTTCTCCGCGTTTTCTGGTGTCGCCGCGACCTCTGCCATCAGCTTGTACAGATCGCGCTGTGCTCCGAGCAGGATCCCGCCTGAGTGGGGATCGCGGCCTTGAGCCCGGGCCAGCCCCAGGGCTGCGGTCGATTCATCCAAGGTTCCCACCGCCTCAATACGGGCGTGATACTTTGCGACGCGTCCCTCCCCGAGCAGATTGGTTGTCCCATCATCGCCTTTGGATGTATAAAAAGCCATGAGGTCATTATAACCAATGTATCGTTCAGCCGCAGGGTCGCTTCGCTTATAATCGAGCGATGCTTAAGCCCTTTCACATCGAGATGACGCGCCTTGCTATTGGTGAACAATTCAGCCCAAATGCTTTTGAAAAGATCATCGAAGCCAATCTGTATCAGGACCGACTGCTTGGACAGATCGGTCATGATGAATATCACTTTGACGGAAATAAATTTGAAAAGTCCTACGCCTATGTGGAGGAGCAGCGTGCGTTGACGGTCTCATCGTTGAGGACAAATGACGCATTGTCCGCCTGGTCTGCTTTTGGAAGATTGACTCACGCCGTGCAGGATTTTTATGCCCATAGCAATTATGTTGACCTACGGCTCTCCTGCCAGCCACATGGAACAGTTCTGACTCCGTCCGAAATTGATCCCATTGACCCGCACTTGATCAACAGCCCCGCATTACGCTCCGGTAAGATCTATCCCCTCGAAGCATTGAATTTGATCCGACCAATAAAACCATTCGTCAAGTATTTATTACCGCGCGACGCCCACGCCTGGATGAACCTCGATTCCCCACAACAGGGACCAAATTTTGCCTACGCTTTCCAGGCCGCAGTCAAACGGACGAAAATCGAATTCGAAAAAACAACAGAGGGACTGCCGGAAGGTTTGTTTGCGTTATTTATAGATAAGCAGACAGGTACAGGAGAATAGAGAGGCTTCGAATGAGAAGGAAATCTCAAAATTCAGAACCCCCTGAAGGATTTCGATACCAGGCGGATGTGCTATCACTCGATGAGGAGCAGGCCCTGGTTGATCGCATTCGTGAGCTGCCCCTGAAGGAATTCGAGTTCCATGGCTACTTCGGCAAGCGCCGCGTCATCTATTTCGGCTGGCGTTATGATTTCGGGGAAAGCAAGCTTCATCAAACGGAAGAGATCCCAGCTTTTCTCCTGCCGCTTCGTGAGCGCGCCGCCGCTTTCGCGGATCTGGCAGCCGAGGATCTGCCTCATGTTCTCATCACTGAGTACAGTCCCGGAGCCCCCATTGGATGGCACCGGGATCGAGGTGTCTTCGACGACGTAGTTGGCATCTCGCTCCTCGCTCCGTGTGTGTTCCGGTTCCGCCGCAAAGCCGGTTCGACGTGGGAACGCTACTCACTGATTGCTGAGCCGCGCTCGGTCTACCTGCTCCGAGGGGCGGCGCGCAACGATTGGGAGCACAGCATTCCCGCAGTGGATGCGCTCCGCTACTCGATCACCTTCCGGAGCCTGCGGATATCACGCTGATAGAGCGAAGTCTGAGGCTGCAAAGATCGTCATCTTTTGATGAATGCGAGGTTAATTTTGAAACTGTTCTTTGGTAAATCCAAATGGGAAATGTGGGATGATCCGCTGGAAATCTTCCTTCAGCGAGTCAAGGCCAGTGGCTTTGATGCTACTGAAATCTATCTAGGTTCTCTCCACGAATCGCCGGGCGAGATCGCGCGCCTCCATACCAACTATGGGCTGCGCCTTATTGGCCAGATCTTGACCCAGGGACAAACCTACCAAGATCATATTAAGAGCTTCGAATCGCAGTTCGAGTTTGCGGCGCAGTGTCAGGTCGTGTTCATCAATAGTCATACCGGCCGCGATATTTTTAGCTTTGAGGAGAATATCCAAATCTTCCAGCGTGTAACACAGTTGAGTCAGAGCAGCGGCATTCCCATTCTGATCGAAACGCATCGCGGTCGACCGACCTACTCCGCCATCGAGACCCGCAAATACCTGGAAGCCCTGCCGGAGATGCGCCTGACCGCAGACTTTTCGCATTGGATGGTGGTCCATGAATCGGGTCTCGCCGACCAACGCGAAACCGTCGAGCTTGCCATCACCCGAGCGGATTATATTCATGCCCGCGTGGGCTATGCCGAAGGACCGCA
>DATFQC010000124.1:0-10541 GCA_035264425.1 Anaerolineales bacterium | reverse complement strand
TGAGCATGGGAGGTGCTGAACGACTCATGGTGCCAATCCTGAAGCACTTGAGCCATACAAACTTTGAGGCTCATGTTTGCGCACTGCAATCCAAGGATGGCAACCCGATGGCGGATGAGATTCGCGCGCTCGGCATCCCGGTCAATTGCTTGGACATCGAGCATCTACGAGATTGGAACGCGTTACCGCGCCTGATTAGGTATCTCAAAGCGAATGATATTGACCTTGTGCATACTCAGTTGGAATTTGCCAACATTTTAGGGAATATCTCAGCCAGGTTTTTACATCTGCCCAGCGTTTGTACGATTCATGTGATGCCCTCATTGGATGTTAAGACCAAATCAAAATTGCACCAAAAGTTGGAGTGGTTTGTCCTGAACCATTTCTGTAACCGCGTGATCTCGGTTTCAGAGGAAGCACGCCAATACCATCTTCACATCAGCGGCGCATCTCCAAGCCGAGTATCTACAATTTATAACGGGATTGATTTATCAAACTTTTTGAGTTTGGAACGTGACCTAGAAAGAGCCAATGTTCGCACAGAATTGGGAATTCCATATGATGCAAATCTTTTGACAACCGTGGCGGTGTTGCGTCCCCAAAAGGGAATACAGTACATGATCCAGGCTTTACCCGCTATCCTAGCTTCAAATCCCAACACATATTATCTAGTTGCTGGGGATGGCTCTCACCGAGATATCTTAGTAGAAGAGGTGAATAAATCTGGTGTGAGCGATCGCGTGATTTTCGCCGGAATGCGCAAAGATGTTCCGCGTTTGTTAACCGCAAGTGACATATTTGTTCTTCCGACTTTAACGGAGGCCCTACCGACAGTTTTGGCAGAGGCAATGGCGGCGAGACTACCAATTATCGCGAGCCAGGTGGGCGGAGTGCCAGAGATGATAACTGATGGACAGAATGGTCGTTTAGTGGGGCCTGAAGATGTAGAAGATCTCGCTCAGGCTTGCATTGACTTGCTGACGAACCCTGAAAAACGGGCCGCTATGAGTGCCGAGGGTTGGAAGATCGTCAATCAAAAATTTAACATTGAAAAACAAGTAGATTTATTGGAAGCACTTTATTTCGATCAGTTACATGCCCATGGAAAATAAGCTGCGTCTGGTCTTGGTGGAACCCAATGGAAGCGGTGGATTAATTCATTACACTTATCAGTTGTGCACCGCGCTTGCTGAGCAAGGTGTGGATGTCACATTGATTACCGGGAAAGACTATGAACTGGCTCATCTGCCTCATAATTTTCAAGTTAAGAATATGCTTGATCTGTGGAGCTTGTTCGACCCACAAGTGATCCAAAACATTCAGGCGAGTCCGTGGCAGCGCAGATGGCATAAGATCCGTTGGACGGTGAGACGTGGACAGAGAGCGGTCCGGCTCATTGCAGCCTGGATCAACCTGACTCGTCACCTGTCGAAGCTCAAACCCGATATTGTCCAGTTTTCCAAAATCAATTTTCCCTTCGAAGCTATCTTCTTGGCGCAGATGCGCCGTCGCGGGTTAATCCTGACCCAGATTTGCCATGAGTTTGAGCTGCGTGAGAATGATGGGGGGCCATTCTCCCCTCTGATCTTGCGCGCTTATGCAGATATCTATAAAAATTTTTCAGCCATGTTTTTTCATGCAAAAGAGAACTGTGAAAAATTCTTAACCCTATTTCCTTTTGTCCAAAATGAAAAAACACATATTATTCCTCACGGAAATTCAGGCTGGCTACTTAAGTATTTTTCTCAATCGTACGATTGGAAATCGATTCGAAGTCATTATGATGTAAAACCGGGACAACCCGTTGTCTTGTTTTTTGGCTTGCTCGCACCTAGTAAGGGTATCGATGATTTGATTGAGGCATTTGCGCTGGTTCGACAATCCTGCGATGCGAAATTGTTGATCGCCGGTTATCCGACGAAACATATCAATATTGATGAACTGAAAGAAAAGATAGCTGCATTAAATCTGACGGAGCATGTATTTCTGGATTTGCGTTATATCCCATTGGAAGAGGTGGGTGCTTTAATGGGTCTGGCAACGGTGGCGGTGTATCCATATCGAAGCAGTACGCAGAGTGGTGCGTTACAAGTCGCTTATACGTTCGGTCGACCGGTTATCGCTACGGCGGTAGGCGGTTTACCGGAGGCCGTGGAAGAGGGGCGGAGCGGCTTTTTGGTCCCTGCGCAATCACCCGGCGATCTGGCAAATAAAATTACGATGCTAATGAATGATCCCGAATTGACAAAAGTAATGGGAACTTACGCCCAGCATTTATCTGAGACGCGCTTTAGCTGGCGATCCGTGGCGCAGCAAATTGTGAGTGTGTATGGCCAGCTTTTGGAAAAGAAATCAGCTTGATCGGTAGCGATTAATTGGACTCACCAGCGCGGCATACTCTGGCAATGAATGTTTGTAAGATATAAAAATACGGCGGATAGTAAACGGATTTCGTTTCACTTCGCCCTGTGAACTGGGGCCGTTTAATAAGGTGAAGGCAGCCCGAATGCCGGAGTTTGCAACTATCTTCTCGATTTTGTCATTCAAATCGGATGATTGACCGTTGGGGTAGGCGAAGCTGAGCGATGGTTCTCCAAGTTCTTTTTCAATCCTGGATTTTGACCCCTCCACCTCTGCACGAACCTCGTCAAGCGGAATACGCGTCAAGATAGGGTGATGCATGGTGTGCGCGCCAAACTCGATTCCCCCTTTCTGCATTTCTCTGACCTGGTCCCAATTCATCATCAACTTACTAAAGAACCCTTCGGGAATGGAAACGTTCAATGTCTCAGGCAACCGTTGTACATATACTGTTTTCTCTGCTTGAGGCAAAGTCTTCATCAGCTCGATCCACCTTTTCTCGACCTGATCAAGTTGTTGCGGGTTTGACCAGCGTTCTATCTTGCCATTTGGAAAAGTAAGTTGATCTTTTCTTGTATGGCGAAAACAATATGCTGCCATGTCCCAATAAAATGGGAGGTCTGTGCCGATATGCTCGGTCGTTAAAAAGATCAAAGCAGGAAAATGGTGAGCGCGCAGGATCGGATAGGCAAAGGTATAGTTATCAAGATAGCCATCATCAAATGTGATCAATGCAGCATACAATGGAAGTTCCTTTTGACCGTCCAGCCATTGCAAGACATCCTGCATGGATATCACATTGAACCATTTTGATAAATAATCCATCTGACGATTGAAATCTTCCGGCGTGGCACTCACATTCGGTTTAAAGGAGTCAAAATCTTTGCGATGAGGATCATCAATGCGATGGTAATTCACAACCGTAAGCGATTTCGCCCAGAAGGCGCGTCCGGCTCGAATTAACCCTGTTGCATAAGCCAGGTTCATCAACTTCCTTTTTATGGATGTGCGCGATTCCTGCTGGGAGTCTGATTGGCCAGAATACATTTATTTCTCCCGCAGTCTATGTTTATCCAGCGCTTTTTGGTAGGCCTGCCAGGTGGCGCTGACTTGAGACTCAAGGTTGAATTTTTGATGAATCCGTTGTTGTGCATTTTGACCAAGAATTCGGGCATACTCTCGTTCCAAAGTAAGCTTCAAAAGACCTTGCGAGAGGGCAGCCGGATCATCCGGTGGCACCAGGAATGCATGTTTCTCATGTTGCACCAACTCCGGGATGCCTCCAGTATTAGATGCCAGAATGGGTCTCCCTAATGCAGCAGCTTCGAGAAGCGCGATGGGTGTGCCCTCATAGCGAGAGGGCATGACAAATAAGTCACTGGATTTCAGAATTGACATTGCATTTTCACGATCATAATAACCAACCAGGCGAATTCGATTCTCCAAACCTGCCGCTCGAATCTGCGCTGATAATTCCTCCTTCGATTCTCCTTCGCCTACAATCAGGCAATAGAGTTGAGTCACCTGTGACGCAATCCTTTGAAGGGCATTTATCAACACGTCATATCCCTTAACGGGAACCAGGCGTCCAACTGCTGTGCAAATCACCGAGTCCGGTGGAAGACCAAATTTTTGGCGGAGCCATTCTGGATCCCGCCGGATTGCTGAGAGACTTGCATCGACCGCGTTATAAATCAACTCGACTTGCTCTTCTGGCAGCCCCGCCTTAAGCAGGGCCTGGCGATCCTTTTCTGATACCGTGATGTATAAGTCAAGGCTCTGGTTGGACAATAATTCCAGGGAGGTGTACATACGGCCCTTGAGCGATGTCTGTCCATGTTCATTCGCATACCAACTGTTAAGGGTAGAGACAAGCGAAGTTCGAGTCATTAAGGCTGCGAAATTTGCCCAGAACTTGGATTGGATATTCTGGCTATCCAAAACGTTGTAACGTTCCTTGTGGATTAACTGTATCAGCCGAAAGAGGAGCCGAGGATCGGCCTTATGATTCGCCAAAGCGTAAACCGATAGGCCCAACTGACGGGCCTGCCGGGTAATCGCTCCAGACTCCAAGGCTGCAAGGGCAATCGTCCCGGGCTTTGCGCGAGCCATCAACGATAGAACACGTGAACTAGCGCCGCCATAAAAATTGGAAAGGTCGACAACCAGCACTTTGGGAGTGGATGTTAACGCTTGAGACATTCGAATCAACGGCAGCTGTTATCCGCGTCGCTGGATGCGTTCCCATATATGGGACTGGTTCCCTCTAAGAAATCTAAAAAATCCCATCAAAGCCGCATAATTGCTGTTGGTTAGAAACGTCGGTAGGTAAAATAAGCGTACGAGTTTGTTCTTCTCACCACGATTTCCTGCTTTCCTTCCTATCCAGGCAAGCGTATAGAATAAAATTTGTAATCCCAAAAAGATGAGGCTGTAAGGTTTGCTGAGAATCCAAAATCCTTTCATTACCGGCGGAAAAAAAACTGCGATAAGATTGAACAGGGCAGCCCCAATCATGAAGAAGGGTACGATAGGACGAAGAAATTTATGCGAAAGAATTTGCCAGACCAGGAGCGGGCGATTGAAAGGGAGAATCTGCTTTGCCATGGCAATCGCTTGAAAGCGACCGGCGTTAATACGTGTCCGTCGGGCAATCTCATCTTGTGCGCTGGGAGATACCCGTTCAATTGATTTCGCCTCTGGAACATAAATCAGTCGATAACCGTTCCGAATGATTTGCATGGCAATATAAAAATCATCATTGATCACATGCTCGGGTGGTGGTGAATATAGATTTTTTCGAATTGCCAGCACTTCACCAGCTGCGCTTGTACAGCTACCTGCCCGGCTTTCCTGCTTCTTGATAAAGGATTCGTATTTCCAGTATAAGCCCTCAGAGGCTCCCAGGCTTCCATCGCCTTGACCAATTACCTTTGCGCCTGTTACTCCTCCCACCTGGGTATTTCCAAACGGCTGAATCAGCTTCAGAATTGTGTCAGGCTGATAGTAGTTATTTGCATCCGAAAACACAACGATTTCTCCGCGGGCGTGAGGAAGAGCCCGATTGATGGCTGCCATTTTGCCGCGCCGCTCTGGTTCATGAAGGATTTCAATTCCGTAAGGAGCGTATCTTTTTGCCACCTCAGGCGTCCTGTCTTTTGATCCGTCGGTAACAACAAGGATCTGAAGCAGATCTTTTGGATAATCAATAGTGAGTGAATTCTTAATCTTCTCTTCAATGACTGTTTCTTCGTTGTATGCGGCGATAAGCAGCGTAACGGAAGGCTTATAGGTTTGATGAAATTCTGGTTTTTGGATCATTTTGGCAAGCAAAAACACGAGAACTGGATAGCCAAAATACGTGTAAAATATTCCCCCCAAGGATATCCAAAACAATAAAGAAATAAGTATGGAGCCTGACGATATTTCATTCATGGAGAGGCCCTTAATGAATGCTAAAGATTTCTTAATAACCGATGGTATACTGAAAATGCTGCATAAAATTGTAACACGAACAAAATACTCAACAATTAACATGGAGACTTTGCTATGGAGATGAGATTTTATCTCAGGATCATCAGGAAAGGGTGGTGGCTTATCCTGATTGCAGCCCTTGTGGCAGTTAACTTTTCCCTTGTATATTCATACTATCTTACGAGACCTACCTATGAAGCCGTTGCACGGTTTATTGTGAGTCCGAATATTCAGAATATTGAAAGCCGCGACCTGGTTAATAGTTTGGAAGCTTTGGATAAACGATCAATCATCTCCACGTATGCGGAAGTTCTTAATAGCCGTGAGATCATCAGTAAAACATTGAATTTGCTAGGTGTGAATGCCGTTCAATTTAATGCGTACACTACCTATGTTACGGTTCTCCCAGATGCCAATGTCATCCGATTTAGCGTGCAGGGGCCAAATCCACAAGTAGCAACGGCATTGGCAAATGGCATTGGCCAAAGTGCCATTGATTTCATTAGAAACTTATATGTTATCTATAACATAGAATTTCTTGATCAAGCACTGGTTCCATCAATACCTATTGAACCGCAGCCACTCCAAAATGCCGGTCTGGCTTTGTTGGCTGGACTCGTTATTGGGGTTGGTCTGGCGATTTTCCGAGACCAGCTGTCCTCCACATTTGATCGTCTCGGTCAGCGCAATATGATCGATTACGAGTCACTCGCTTATTCCCGTCCTTACTTCGAGAGAAGCGTTCGACAGGAACTGAGCAGCCAGCCTGATAACGTCCTTACCTTTGGGATCATTCACTTGAATGGAATTCAGGATTTTTATGATTCCTTGCCGCAAGCTTATATCAATAAGATCATGCGGCATGTGGCAGAAACATTAAAGTACCAACTGCGCGGCAATGATATTGTAGGCAGATGGTCGCCTCTGGAATTTGGGATTCTTTTGCCTTCAACGGATGGAGCTTCAGCGGAAGGCAGAATGATGCGCATTCGGGAAGTGTTAGATCGGCCTTTTTCAGTGGAAACTGACGGCGAAATGGAAGTATTGCTTGACCTGAGGATTGGATTAGCCGATCGCCAAGGCGGAGAATCACTGGCGTTATTAATTGAACAGGCTGAGAAGGCTCTTGATGTCGCCATGCAATCTGATGGGAAAGTATATTTATACAAAGTCCGGCCATTTGGGTAAGCCATGGTCCATCAAAGTTTTGAATCTTTTATCGAAAGAAAGTGGCTCAAAAAGGAAGCATTGTAATGAAAAATAAAATACTTGCCATGATGATTCTGCTCGGCTTACTGCTGGGAAGCCCGCTCAGTGTTCTTGCACGGTCATCAAGGGAATCGAGTAGCAATGAGCAGGCTGGCTTTATTGATGTGGGTGCCAATGAAGCAACCGTAACCTTCGCGGATCTGGGATTTCGAGAGACGAGCCTGGTCAGCCCCTTTGACGCGACCAGCGTACTTTTTAGCATTCCGGCCAATTGGCGGTTAGCCCCTGGAGGAGAAGTTCAACTTGATTATGAAGTTACTCTCAGTGGCGCGGATGCAGGGTCGGTGGGGGCCCAAAATCCCTATGGTGGAACATTGACAGTTACATTCAATAACCAACTTGTAACTACGATTTCTTTGCAGGAGCTGGGCAGTCACACCATCCAGTTTACGTTACCCCCTGCTGCCTTAACCTCAGCCCGCCAAGACGGTCGCCATCAGTTAACCATCGCGTTGAATGCACAATTTAGTTGTCTTTATAATGTTAGTGCTCTGGTTGTCATTAAGCCAACCTCAACGTTCAAGTTGCCTTTTGAAGTTTCAACTCCAGAGTTAAACCTTTCGCGTTTGCCGGCGCCTTTCTATTTGAGGAATGCTTTGGTTCCTGATCACACTCTGCTGGTCGTGCCGAATGATCCAGATGTCAAGGAGTTGCAGGCTGCCCTAAATGTGATGTCTGGATTTGGCTCTTTGATCGGTGAGAAGTTTGATTTTGAATTGGTGTCAGCTGCTGAACTTACGGATGAGACACTGGCTGCCAGCAATTTGATCTTTGTTGGTAGACCTGACGAATTTGATATGCTGGCTACTGTTAAATTTCCACTTGCCATTGAAAACAAGAAGTTTGTCAGCCTGCCCACAGAATCAGAGACGGATGGAATTTTGGAGATGGCAATTTCTCCATGGAATGATAGCAAAGTTGCACTACTTGTGAGCGGAAACTCTGTAGAGGCGGTCAATAAAGCGGCGCGAGCTGTGAGCTCTGGGAGAGTCTTAACTTATGAAGACCCTGCTCAGGCTTACGTAGCGGATGTGCAGCCGCTTTCTGATTCTCTGCCCGTGATTGAAAATTTCACTTTGCAAAGCCTGGGCTACAAGAATGAGACATTAAGCGGTATTGGTCTTAAGAGTGTGCAGTATTTGTTTAACGCGTCCAAAGAACAGCTCAACTCGAAAGATTCATCGGTTGACTTGATTTATTATCATTCTGGACTGCTTGATTACGGTTTCTCCTCTTTCTCGGTTGAATTAAATAATGAACTGATTTCAAGTACTGCCTTTTCGAAGGAAACAGAGCAGCTGAGCACACTGCAAGTAAAGATTCCACCGGGCTTGTTACGGTTCGGTGAGAATCGCCTGACTGTGAGTGCCAGGATGTTAACCACTACATCCTGTGACGTGACGGGTTTCTCCGATCCCTGGCTCACGATTTCTGACCAATCGAGTATCCATTTACCTGCCACAACAGACTTAAATTCAGGCACGCCTTCGTTGTTGGATTTAAAATTCTTCCCGAATCTATTTATGACCCACAGCGATCTGGGCGATGTGGCTTTTGTTTTGCCCAAGTCCACTCCATCCACTTGGAAAATTGCCGGTCAGATGGCTTATGAATTGGGAAGGAATTCCAATCCTTTGCTTTCCAATCTTGAGGCCGTTTATGCAGCTGATATTCCCCAACAGGTTCTGGACCAGAAATCCTTGATCGTGATTGGTAAATCCAGTACGGTTCCTTTGATCTCACAAATAAATGATCAACTTCCTGCCCCGTTTGATATTGCAAGCGATACAGCCAGTGAGAGCAATATGCAGGTGATCTATCGTATTCCCAAAGGGATGAGTGTGGGGTATTTGGAATTATTGAATTCACCCTTCAATGGGGAGAAGCCAATTCTTGTCCTGGCCGGCAATAGTGATGATGGCCTTGTAATGGCCGGCAATGCACTGCTACTCAATGAATTACGCAATCAGTTAACAGGTGTATTTGCTGTCACCAACGGGACACAGATTGCCACCGGAAGCGCCTCCTCTGCATTTTCGGTTGTCGGCACCCTTGTTCCTCCGCAAGGCGGAGTGATTACCACGCCGATCGCGGCTACGTCTAACACGGCACCAACCCTTACGCCGCCCGGTTGGTTGTTCCCTCTGCTGGTCATTTCAGGAATTGCGATTCTATTAATTATTGGCTGGGTTCTCATCAGTGCCTTTTCTAGAAAGCGCGAGGTCTCCGCTCGCCCATCGAGTAGGGCAAGCAAATCGAACGGCAACTCACTTCCTAATCGGGAAAATAACGAAAATAATAATAAATAGTGTTTCCTTAATCAAACAGGAGTATCCAAGCGATACTCCTGTTTTGTTTCCCGGCAGAAGGATCAAATCTATCAATATTCTTCAGCGGCTGCTTTCAGGATTTCAAAACCGATCAAAATATTTGACTGGAGGGATTCGGGATTAATGGTTTCACCTGTCTCCATTCGTTCCAGTATTTTTGTGAGAGCGCCTCTTACCCCACTTGCGCGATGCGCCCAGTAAGAATCAACGGAGATCCGCTCCAAACGCGGCAATAACAATCGGATTATTTTTTCATTCTCTTTAGGGGATTCCATAAGGATCAAAGTGCCCCCGGCGCGGGTCGAACGCGCAGCCACCAGATTCGAAGATTGAGGGTATCGCTTTCCATCTGTTCCATCTAGTCCATTTTAGCCTGTTTAATACAAAAAAAACTGGATGGGGTTTCCATCCAGTCCGTTTAATCCGTCTAATATTATCGTGTCTGGTGTACCTAGCGGTGTACTGCTTTGTTCAGGGTATCTGTAACAACCGTGTTAATCGGGTTTGTGATGTGGCTATATGTTGATAGGGTAAGGTTGACCGATGAGTGACCAAGGAGATGGGCAACCAGGGACAGGTGGGTGTTATTCCCCAGAAGGATCGAAGCCACGGAATGCCTGAGTGAGTGGAATTTGATCTTTGGGAGACCGGCTTCCATAGTCTTCGCTTTGAAGTGCTTGAAAAGGTTCTGGGGATTTATGGCAGTCCCAATGTCAGTGATGAATATATTTTACGTCATACCCTGCGGGACAGAGTCCGGTTCTGGAAGTTTCCGGATTGAAAACCGTTAATCACAAATTCCGTAAGTGTAGGTAAACAACATAATGCACGTCATGCAATAGGATTGCCGCCTTGAAGTAAAACGGTTTCTCAAGGGGAATTCCTCGATATCCTTTTCCAATCCGCATCTTGTGCATATTCGGGTGGTCATATTCACTCCTTAAAATCGGCTATAATCGGGCCGTTCGCACCTGTAGCTCAATGGATAGAGCACTTGACTTCGGATCAAGCGGTTGGGAGTTCGACCCTCTCCAGGTGCACTTATGGTGTACTAGCTTAAGATTTTAAAATCAAAAAGCCAAGAGTTTTTTTAACTCGGCTTTTCTA
>DATFQC010000123.1:0-3870 GCA_035264425.1 Anaerolineales bacterium | reverse complement strand
TGCATTGATACCGCGATGGACTCTCGATTGAGGCGCGTCCCAGTCTGCCATCCCTACATGGACTGGAAAAGTCTCGATCTCGCCCGAGTCCCGATACTCGATGCTTAATGCCTCTCCACTCACAACCACAGTAAACCGGTGACACAAATCTGTGTGCCAGGGCAGAGCTTCGCCAGGCTCCAGAATATGTCTTCGTATGACCAAGTCTGACCGCTGGGTGATTGTTTCTGATTGCATAGCTTTATCTATCCTCTTTTTTAGATCAAAACTGTCATGCTTTTCGCCTGACCTATATGCATAGATTTATTCCGTGAAGAACTTGTGGAGTGCTGTAAAGGTCACATCTGGTGTCTGTTCTGCAAAATAATGATTCCCTTCGATCGTTTCTCCACGTACATCATCTGCCCAGTCGCGCCAGACGGATAGAACGTCATACCACTTTGCGACCTCGCCCTGCTTGCTCCAGAGCACCAGCACCGGGCATTGAATGCGCTTCATGCCCCGGTCCGCTTCATCTAATTGGTAATCAATCGTCGCGGCCGCCCGGTAGTCCTCACACATGGCATGGATAGTTTCTGGATTGTGACAGCAACGCAGATAATCGGCCAGCGCTTCGGGATGGAACTTCTCTCGTCCGCTGCGGTAATAATAATTGTCCGGGTTTGCACCGATCATCCGCTCCGGTAATGGGAAGGGCTGCGCAAGGAAGAACCAGTGCCAATAGCCCAACCCGAACGCCATATCTGCACGGCGAAAGGCTTCTCCTGTTGGGATGATATCCAGTACAGCCAGCTTGCGCACCCGTTCAGGATGATCGAGCGCCAGACGATATCCACAGCGTCCCCCGCGGTCATGTCCCGCAACAGAAAATTGTTCAAAGCCAAAATGACTCATCAACGCGATCTGATCCTGTGCCATCATCCGTTTCGAATAGGGGAAATGGTCAGGCGTGGACTCAGGTTTACTGCTCTCGCCATAACCGCGCAGATCAGGTGCGATTACGGTAAAGTCCTGCGCAAGCCGAGGCGCAACCGCGTGCCACATCATATGCGTTTGAGGGTGTCCATGCAGGAGCAACAGTGGTGGTCCGCTGCCGCCGTGTCGCACGCGCAACTTCACCTCCCCAATATCGATCATTGATAAAGTAAATCCTTCGAACATCTTAAAATAATTATAAATCCTTATCCCAGGATCAACGTAGGCACACAACCTATCCACTCGACCAGTAACAGACTCCCCCATAGGCAGAGGAGCTTTTTCATGAAGGGAACTATTATACAAGCTGGCAATCAACTAAAAAAGGAAAACAGATGTCAGCCCCTGTCATACAAATCTCATCCCACTCGCGGCGCTTCGGTGAAAAGAATGGAAAAAAGTTTACAATGGCTCAATGAAGAAAGCTTCGGCATTTTATAAATTAAAGGCTCTATTTTGTATGTACAAAAACCTGGCGAAGATTTGAAAGAATTACCTTCCAAACCAATTGCAGAAGGACGCACGGCTGAAATCTTTTTGTGGGATGACCATCACATCCTTAAGTTGTACCGCGATTGGTGCCCGCCTCACTGGATAAAAGATGAAGCGCGGATTGCGCAGGCAGTTTATGATGCAGGGATTCCTTCTCCAGCTACCGGCGAAATTGTGGAAATGAACGGGCGGCAGGGATTGATCTATGAGCGCATCCAGGGAATCTCGATGTTGCAAGATATGAATGCACATCCCTGGACGATCTTGAAACATGCGCGGTCGCTTGCCGGGCTACAAGCGAAAATCAATAAACAATCCATTACAGGCTTACCATCCTACATAGAGGGGCTGCAGCATGCAATTAGCAAAACTCCCTATCTCCCTGAAGACTTGCGGACGAAAACTTTAGCTTTGCTCGCTACTCTCCCCGATGGCCAGCGGTTGTGTCACGGCGACTATCATCCGGGAAATGTGATCCTTACAAAGGATGGGCCAATTGTCATTGACTGGATGACCGCCAGCACCGGCAGCCACTGGGCGGATGTTGCGCGTACAAGTTTGCTTTTGAGCATTGGTCCCAAAGGCGCGGGAAGATCGGTCAGTCCAATCCTTAGAATAGCGATCAGGCTATATCATCGGACTTATCTTCATCGCTACCAGGCGCTTGTTCCCGACAAGGAGCATGAATCGAGTCGCTGGATGCCGGTCATTGCCGCAGCGCGGCTGAATGAAGATATTATTCCTGAGCGTGAAACATTGATCAAAATGATAGAAGAGAGCTGAGCAAAAGTGAAAATGAATGAGGAGCGGACGCTGCGTCCGCTCCTCATTGTTTAACGTGTTCAACACTCGGCTTCGAAGGAGCAGGGTTATCAAATAATATGACTATGAGAATGACAATGACCCCAAGCCCAGCCAGCATTCCAATGAATCTGATAAATCTTTTCATCCAAGACTCCTAATTTCGGAATTTCCACGATTATCATAGCGTTCAGAAACAAAAAACTCCCCCATCGCTGGGAGAGTTTTCAGTATCCAAGTGGATAGTGTAGTCAAGTAGACTAGTTAAGTTGTTTTGGTGCGTAGGGCTGAGAAGAATAAATAGGTTCCCACCAAAATGATCGCTACGGGCCAGAGGATCTGGGAGTAAGTGGCGAAGAAAACAGAACCAACTGCCAGTGCCGCGAGAACAACGGTCACGATCTTTGCCCAGGATTTCGCGTGTCTCAGCCAGACAATGGCGAACGTGGCAGCCAGTCCGCTCATCATGAAAGCGTTAACGTATCCGCCGCTGGATCTGTCATTAATAAGCCCGGCAATCGCAAACGTGGCGATGACACCAACCACGCTCAACACGCCAGCGGGAATGATCGCCCACCAGTTGTCAGTAGAACGGAAATAGAGGAGGAAGAACGGAAGCGCAATCGCGAAGAGGAAAACTGAGCCAAAGTAGGCAGCCATGTCTCCGCCTGCCGCCAGCATAGGAGCAATGCTCAGCACACTGAATACATAGGCGACGATCAACGCCCAGATCCGACCCTGATTGTTGAGGTAGATGAACAGGAA
Organism: Anaerolineales bacterium; assembly: GCA_035264425.1. GTDB lineage: Bacteria > Chloroflexota > Anaerolineae > Anaerolineales > Villigracilaceae > Defluviilinea. The sequence continues at coordinate 837 of DATFQC010000123.1, read as the reverse complement.
GGTCAGGCCGATCAACAAAAGGAACATCGCGCCCACCCATTCACCACCAACATTGTCGACGAGCAGAGTAGTGAGGGCAAGGAACAGCATGATTCCGCCAGGGATCAGGGCCCACCAGTTGCGCACACGATCCGTAAGATAAGCTGCAACAAATGGTATAAGCAAACCGAAGAATAATGGTGAACCTAGCGCGGCGTTATTCACGTTTGTCTCAGTCAAGGCAATAATGACGGCAAGACCGCCGAAGATACCCGCTGGAAAAAGCCAGCTCCATTGCTTCCAGCCGCTCATCGCGTAGCTGACAAATCCCAGTAGGCTAATGGCGGCAAAAACAAAGATCCAGAGTGTAGGTGACAGATTTTCAATATAGCCAAGTTGATCCGCGAGCGCTAATACACCTCCGCCGATCAACAGCACTCCCCAAAAGAGACCTGATTTATTGATGTTCATAGGAAATCCTCCTTTTGATTTCTATACTCAGTATACGCTTTTGGAAGAATAACCCCTCATGCAGGAGAAGGGTTTTCTCCCATCCAGATGGACAGTAGTAAATCCTTAATCATAAAGGACACGAAGAGTATCAAGAGAAAGCATAATCGAATTACGCGGTCATGCAATACGGAGAAAATGTCTAGGCAAATTAGCAGTATTGTAAGGGTAGGGAATCCCCCCCTGTGCATATCTTAGGATGGACAGGAAAATGTTTTAAGAGCGATATTATCTAATTTTTGTTTCCAGAGAACGTAATAGCAACATTGGCAAGCGATCTTTGCAACGAGAGGCATCTATGAATAAGCAACAAATCTCATCATTATCAAGTCCTCTCAATTCGAGGGC
>DATFQC010000122.1:0-3738 GCA_035264425.1 Anaerolineales bacterium | reverse complement strand
GGCCGCGGCGCAAAAGCTATTTCACAAATGGTTGTCCGAAAAGTGATCGGTTTGCTCGCCGAAGGCGTGCGGGATGGAGCGACAGCCCGCGCAGCCTCTGATGCGCTGTTCACAGACAAACAAGGCAAAGTGATCAGCACCCTCAACATCGCCTCCCTTGATTTATCGAGTGGAACGATCGTATTGACACGCAATAATCCCGCGCCCATGTTCATTTGCCGCGGGGAACGGATAGATTCTCTCCAGGAAGAAAGCATTCCCCTTGGCACTTCCCGCAATGTACGTCCACTGATTACAGAAATCGCAATCGAACCCGGCCTGATTATTGTGATCTACACGGATGGCTTGGTTCATGCGGGCAAAAGACGCGGCCTGCCGATGGATATCGGGACGACGATTCGTTCGGTTCTGGAAGATCAGGATCCGAGTCCCCAAATGCTGGCCGATACTCTGCTGGCTCAAGCAGTGAGCCTGGATGAAAACCGCCCTGCTGACGATATCAGCGTGCTTGTTCTCAAAGTCGCTGCAAGGACTGGGGATAGCGTTCGACGCATGACTGTGCGATTGCCAATTGAGAGGAATTTGAGATGATGAGGCCAGCGCTGCGACGGATTCGTGAATGGAAAGCAGCCTGGCGTGACACGATCATCCTGTTAAAAGAATTTAGGTCCCCATTGATTCTTTTCATCGTGGCGATTATTGGCGGCGGAATTATTTATCGAGCGATTGCAAATTTGGTCGGCGAGCCAATTGAGAGTCTCAGTGAAGCCATTTATGTGGTCCTCACCGCGGCCTTCCTGCAACCCGTTGGAGACTTTCCAAAATATTTTGGTCTGCAAATCTTTCATTTTTTCATGCCCGTCATTGGACTCGTCATCCTGGCGCAGGGACTCGCCGATTTTGGCAGCCTGCTATTTAATCGTCGGGCGCGAAATAAGGAGTGGGAAATGGCTGTTGCCTCCACAATGAACAAACATATTGTCCTGATCGGTCTCGGTCATCTCGGTTATCGAATTGCGCAGCGGCTGCACGAAATGGGTGAAAATGTTGTAGCCGTGGAATTAAATCCCAGCTCACACACTACGGTCGCAGCTCGTGAGCTAGGCATTTCAGTCATTGAAGGTGATGCCAGACTGACTACTGTCCTCCACGGGTCTAACATTAAAGATGCGCGGACAATCATCCTGGCCAGCCAGCACGACGCGATGAATTTACAGATTGCCTTGAAAGCACGTTCGCTCAATCCCAAAGTAGAGGTGGTGATCCGTATCTTCGACGAAGATTTCGCGCACTCCCTGCAGGAACAGTTTGGCTTCACCGCCTTAAGCGCCACGGAAATGGCAGCGCCGGTCTTCGCGGCCGCCGCGGCAGGTGCCGATGTCACCAATCCAATTTCGATTGAAGGTCAGCAGCTCAGCCTGGCGCGCCTGACGATTCCAGCAACTTCAAGTCTCTCGGATAAGACGGTTGGATATGTGGAAGATAACTATCATCTCAATATCATCCTGCTCAGGCACGATCACCAATCTGAAATGCATCCAACAGATGTTCGACCGATTCACGCGGGCGATACGTTGGCCGTACTGGGGGGTCCGCAGGAGCTCAGTCGCTTGATGCAGGATAATCAGTAGACAAAAAGTAGCAATGACTTCCCTGGCACCGCCCGGGCAGGTGTGCACAGCACCCCTTGCGGATCAGTCGCTTATTGTGCGACGACTGAAGTCGTCACTACAAAATTCTTATGCCTCCAAGTTATAGATCGGTTATCCACAGGACTACTCCGCTTGTCGGTATTGTTGGACCCTGCGGTTCGGGTAAGTCTACGTTGATGGCAGGGCTTAAAAATTATGGATACATCTGCCGTCATATCGCGCAGGAACATTCGTACGTACAATCCATGTGGCAGAAAATCGCCAAACCCGACATTTTGATCTACCTCTACGCATCCTTCCCGGTCAGTACCTCGCGCTGCCACTTGAATTGGCAAAAAAAAGATCATGATGAGCAAATCCATCGGCTGGCCCACGCCCGTGAACATGCAGACTTGATCATCGATACCGATGATCTACGTCCTGAGCAGGTTCGACAAAAAGTTCTGGCTTATCTAAAGGAAATCAATTGATGAAGAGATTCTGCGACTCTTTTCACGTCTTGACAGGGGTCAGCCTGGCCCTCAGCTTGATTCTTATTTCATGTGCAACGCTCCGGCCAACGGCCACATCCACGCCTCGGCCCGATATTTTCAAAACATCCTGGGAAGATCTTTCCGTCTTCAAGAGTGGACTCATTCAATCACAGCAACCCATCCTCGGTGAATTGACAACTGCCAGCGTTTATCATCTCGAGTTCAACATCGCAGAAGACCTTTATCACGTTACAGGGACAGAGGAAGTGAGATACACAAACGCTGAAACGGTTCCATTGAACGAAGTAGAGTTGCGTCTTTTTCCGAACATCCTGGGCGGTGAGATGAGCGTGACAAATCTCAGCTTAGAGGGGAAATCGGTCACGCCCAACTATGGGCTTGAAAATAGCTTGTTGATCGTACCCTTTGCCAAGGCGCTTGAGCCGAATCAAAGCGTACGCTTGAAGATGGATTTCGCGGTAACTGTCCCTCAATCTGTGGAATTGAATTTCGGTGTTCTCGCCTATTTTGACAACGTACTCGCCCTGGCACATTCATACCCCATGATTTGTGTATACGATGACGAAGGTTGGAATGCGGAAATCCCGCCTCAGAGTGGGGACGTCACGTACGCCGACGAATCATTCTACCTAGTCAGAGTGACAGCTCCGAAAGGATTAACGCTGGTCACCACCGGGCGAACAACAGACTCCAGCCAGGATGGGCAGGTCCAGACCCTGGACATTGCCAGTGGCCCGGCGCGTGATTTTTATCTGGTGGCAAGCCCCGATTACACAGAGGTCTCACAGACATTTGGCGAGGTCACCATCCACAGTTATGCGCCGAAAAGCGTCAAGAAAGGCGCGCAAATGGCCCTGGAGGTCGCTTCACGGGCCATGAAAGATTATGGAGCGCGTTACACGCCTTTCCCCTATACTGAGTTCGATATTGTTTCTACCCCAACGCTCGCCCTGGGCATCGAATATCCCGGCATGATTGCTATTACCTCACGCATCTACGATGTGGATAGTGAGTTGCGCGGCACGCCCACCAGAATTTACATGGAGTCAACTATCGCCCATGAAACGGGGCATCAATGGTTCTATAGCCTGGTGGGCGATGACCAGCTTGATGATCCGTGGCTGGATGAGTCACTGACCCAATTTGCTACACTTCAATATTACACCGATGAGTATGGTGAAAATGGAGCGCGTGGTTTTCATGAGTCGCTGGAGGGCCGCTGGGCAAGCGTCAATCATGAAAAAATTCCCATCGGCTTGCCTGTTGCGAAATATACCGCTCAAGAGTACGGAGCCATTGTGTACGGTCGCGGACCGTTGTTCTTTGCAGCTTTGAGGGATGAAATGGGTACAGAAGCCTTCGATTCTTTTCTCAAAGATTACACTCAGACGCTTTCATGGAAAATTTCCACCCCGGAAACTCTTCGATCGCTTGCAGAAAAACATTGCGCATGTGATTTGCAGAAACTTTTTGAAGAGTGGGTTTATCCATAAATGAGAAAATGCTTTGATAATTACAGTTCGCACTAGTCATGCCTTTTCATCAGGAGTATAATCACTGCCGCGTGGCGCCTAGCGCCACATTTTTATGGA
>DATFQC010000121.1:0-8936 GCA_035264425.1 Anaerolineales bacterium | reverse complement strand
GCCCGATCGCTGCCGCATTGAACTCTCGGAGCTGGGACCCGAGCGCGATGAGACGCGCATGCTGCGTGCCATGGGCTGGGAGACCGCCAACATCCACCTTGGCACACGCCCAGCGGCGAGGGATGTTCTCGACGATCTGAAGGGACGCAAAGCGGACTGGCTCAGGAGATCCGCGGAGAAGATGGTGGCTATTACGTTGAAGGATTGGGAAATGTGGAGGAACGGAATCATACTATCACAGCCTCCTTCGAATCAGCCATCAATATCCCAACTTCTATAAATCTCTATCCGCGGCGTGGTTAATCCGCATGGATACCTTATCCTGATTGGTTTCCTGAACCTTGAAAATGTAGGATTTAATGGGTAGGTTTATACCAAGATAATAAGCAAACAAAAAGGCGGCTATTAGCCGCCTTTTCTATTCCTGTGAATAACTTTATTTCTTTTTCTTCTTCGGAGAAGGCTTTGCTTTTGTGGCTTTACTTTTGGCCTGTAATTTTTTCGGCGCGCTCTTTCCTTTCGGGGACAATGTCCTCGACGCAGCCTTGTTAACTTTCCCATTCGAAGATGCTTTTGCTTGCACAGGCTTCTGACCATTCACATCTTTGCCGTTGGGAGAGGGTCTCTTCTTTACTTCTTTCACTTCCTCCACAAACTTGTCCACTGTCCAGCCCACATTGACAGAGACGACTTCCTCGCCGGGTTTCACTTCCACAACCACGTCACCTTTTGTCGCAGCTCGTTTACGAACACTCACCTCATCCAGGCGGGTCGATTTCGGTGCGCCTTTCGTGAGGTGGATCGTTGCCATATGATTGGGCTTGTCTACGGCAACGCCGGCTAACCGAACCTTATCAGGGATATCCCAGGCAATAACACCCCTGCCATAGCGTCCCTGCATGGGGAATTCCTTTTGTTCCACCCGTTTGGCTTTGCCTTCGCTGGTAATAAGGAAGACCTCTCCTTCCGCAGGCAGGATTTCCATGCCCACGACTTCGTCCTTATCACCTAATTTCAAGCCATTGACGCCCGCTGCGACCAGTCCCATGGGTCGCACTTCCTCTTCCTTGAAGCGGATCGCCATACCCTGCGCGGTGACGAGCAAAATATCTTTCGTTTTGTTATCGGTCAACCCAACCGAGATCAACCTGTCGCCTTCGTTCACTCGCACAAGCACGAATGTTTGCGAGGAGGGCCCTGGCAGTTCGCTGACCAGACTCTTCTTGATCATGCCCAGCTTGGTCGCGGTAATGACGCAGGTCTCTTCGGCCAAGGCGGTTTTTCTGGAGGGCAAGGCAAATACCGCCGCGAGCGTATCATTTTCTGTCAAAGGTGTGACTCTATGGAACAGCGTGCCTTGTGATAACTTCTCTGCCTGTGGGATGATATGCGCGGCCACCGCCGCGGCACGTCCTGAAATCGATACGAAGTAAACGGTGTCTGATGTCGAAGCCTTGACCAGCCAGCGCGGCGCATCGTTGCCAGACTGTCTTGGTTGTTTATCATCATGCGTGCGCGAGACCAGACCATCCTCGGTCACACCGATCCATGTTTGCTGCTGGGGCATAAGATCTCTGGCGGTGAGTGTCTTGGTAGTCGCTTTGCCGTTCGCAGACAGGTTCACGATCTGCGTGCGGCGTCGGTCACCATATTGGTCTTTCACCTTTAACAACTCATCTGCTACCACGCCGCGCATTCTCTTTGGAGATTTTAACAGTGCTTCCAAATCCTTGATCGTGGAAGTTACTTCTCTGTATTCGGTCTCAATCTTCTTGCGTTCCAACGCCGCCAGTCTCCGCAACTGCAAATCAAGGATTGCCGTTGCCTGGAGTTCTGACAGCTTGAATCGTTTCATCAGTCTGCCGCGTGCACTATCGACATCCGAGGCAGCGCGAATAATGTTGATGACTTCATCCAGATTCTTTAGGGCGATGAGATATCCTTCCAGGATATGGGCGCGTTGCCTGGCTTTTTCCAGATCGAATTCTGCGCGTCGTTTGATGACCGTCAGCCTGTGCTCGATATAGACGCGCAGGGCCTGCTTCAGCGTTAACGTGCGCGGTTCGCCATCCACCAGCGCCAGCAGGTTGATGCTGAACGTGGTCTGCATGGGCGTGCGCTTGTACAGATCGCGCAGGATGACTTCGGGATCCGCGTTCTTTGTCATTTCAAGGACGATCCGCATTCCGTGCCGATCCGATTCATCGCGCAGGTCGGACAGACCCTCGAGATGGCCTTCGCGCGCCAGGTCTGCGATGCGTTCGATCAGGCTGGACTTGTTGACCATATATGGGAGTTCGGTGACGATGATGCGATTCTTGCCGCGTTCCATTTCCTCCACATGCGCTTTTGCCTGCACCGTCACGCGTCCACGGCCCGATCCATATGCGGCTTCGAGTCCCTCTTCACCCTTTTCCTGAATGATGACGCCGCCGGTGGGGAAATCTGGTCCTTTCACGAACTCCATTAATTGTTCAACGTCGATGTCATCGAGCTTCTCATATTTTTCGAGCATGTAGACGAGGGCATCGATCACCTCGCTGAGATTATGCGGTGGAATGGAGGTTGCCATTCCCACCGCGATACCGGTCGCACCATTGACCAATAGATTTGGCAACGCGGCCGGCAGAACGCCCGGCTCCGTGAGCGTATCATCGAAATTCGGGTTGAAGTCAACGGTGTTCTTGTTCAAATCAAACAGAATATCGAGCGCCGCTGAAGTGAGGCGGGCTTCGGTATACCGCATCGCCGCCGGCGGATCGCCATCCACCGAACCAAAATTGCCTTGTCCATCCACGAGAAGGGTGCGCATCGAAAAATCCTGCGCCATGCGTGCCATTGCTTCGTACACCGCTGAATCGCCGTGTGGGTGATATTTACCGAGCACCTCACCAACAATTCTCGCCGATTTCTTGTATGCTGAGTCAGCGCGAATGCCCATATCGTACATCGCATATAAGATGCGGCGCTGCACCGGCTTGAGTCCATCGCGGGCATCTGGCAAGGCGCGCGCCACGATCACAGACATGGCGTAATCAAGATACGCCTGTTGCATTTCATTATCAATATCTATTTTTCGAATTAAACCAAGTTCCATGTGAAATCCTTTTGTTGTCCACCAAAGAATCCTTGGACCGCGAACCAGTAAGATACGCGAAGATTGAAAAGGTAAAGGTAGTTTCCCCGAATGGAAAGAGGAAATCTTCGCGGCGAAGTTTCATTGTGTGGAATTAATGTTCTATATTTTCATAATCTTACGGGGAAAGAGAAAATGCGTCAAGTGGTACGCATTGCACTTCAAGATTTTCTTGAGTCAAAAGAGTCAGCAAATTTACACTGCTCTGCACAAATCGCGAAGAGAAGAGATAAAGCCGTAGCTATTGAAAAAAAGTGAAAAACAAGCAGAGCAGGCATTCAAACGCCTGCTCTGCTCTCGTTTGGCTACGGTGTGAACTTGACCGTTTCGGTAATACACATGCCGCTCTGACCATCTCTTGAACATAATGTAACGGTAGCACGGAGTTTGTGTCCGCTTGGGTCATAGGCAAAAGCTGGCGAACTAACCACGCGATTCGCGCCTGGATTCAGCACATCCTTTGAGGAAGAATCAGTGCAGCCATTTATATTGTTAAAGACATCCGTATACATGGACACGACAATGTCCGTTACTGTATCCCTCACCGCGAGAGAAACAGATTCGAAGGAAATGCCGCCGGTATTTGTCAACTTGAGGTCCACCCACCAGCCGGCACAGCTCTCAAGGCCATCATAATCTGCTTCAAAGGCGGGCATGGGTGTGGGCGTCGGTGGAGGAGTGTACATTGGCAGAGCCGCGAAATTTCCGGCCAGGGTAGCATACTCGCCCCATAGCCAGCAGTAACCATTGCTCTGGTTGGGATTGCGAATATACCAGTAATTTCCTGTGGTATCGCGGCCCACCGCTTCAGCTACTTGTCCGACCAGCAACGCACCCACTCGATCATAAACCTTTCCGGGCCCTGTCCGACAGTTCGTTGCCACAGATACACTTACCTGTGGGATGATTGCTGTGGTAGTAAAGATAGGGCTGGGAGTTAATGTCACCGTTGGTGTAAAGATGGGCGTAAACGTCGCGGTTGGGGTACCTGCAAGGTCAACAGGTACAACCACTTGAGCCGTTTGTGTCAGGGCAGAGACCATTGTCTGCATAATGGCAGTCCCTAAAATAGAATTGACGTCCTGCGTGGGGACGCTGGATGAAGCACAAGCCAGAGAAACAATCAGTAAGACAGTAACCGATAAAAGGATTGGGGTTGACTTTCGCATGGTGCCTCCTTTTGGTCGATAGCGGCGATTATGGTCCCAAATAAATAGAATTATCCCCTCCATCAAAGGACGTTTCTCTTTTGAGATTTGTTCCCTTTAATCCTTCAGTTTCCAGATCAAAAACCCCTTTGTAAGCCATTTATGTTGGGACGCGATGGTATAGCCTCGTTCTGCGAGGCGTTTTCCCGCCGCGCTGAACCATTGCTTGGGGCCATAGGTTTTCATGGCTGCTGTCTCGGCTGCAGATTGCTTCCAGGCTTCGAAGAAATCGTAAATCGGTTCACCGGGCAGAACATGATGAATTAAGTTTTTCGGTAATAGTGTCTGAAATTCCTCAATATCGAACCCCATGCGGAAGTTTGTGCTGAAAACAAGTGCCTCCATGGTCCATTGTCTAGCGTCCACCGTCCTCGCCACATTCGCACACCACATACTCCCAAACGGATTGGATGTCCCTTCGATCATCAAGCCACCGGGCAGAACGTATTGGGCAAGCCTTTCATAGGCGGGAGCAAAATCTTTTTCTTCGTATTGACGCAGGACGTTGAAGGCGCGGATCAGGCGCACATGCTCACCCTCGTTCAGTGGCAGGTTGAATCCACCCAGGCGAAAGAATGTTTTTTCATTTTCATAAGGCCGCGCAGCTTCGACTCGGTCCTTTTCGATTTCGACGCCGAGAATTTTTAGATCAGGATTGACACGTCGGAAACGTGCCGCGCTTTCGAGCGTGGTACGCGCGTCAAAGCCATAGCCCAGGTCAACGAACATCGAATCGGCGAACAGGCCATCGGTCCGAGTCAGGAGCGCTGGCTCATAGAGCAGGATGAAGTTGTCCACGCGGCGGAGGCGATTGGAAGCTGTCTTCCCGCGTGTGAATCGTCCAACAGGTTTTTTTGACTTGGAATGTGGATAGGACACCTTCTAATTTTACTGCTTCCCATGTAGAAGCCAGAAAGTGTTATATGCACAAAGTTTATTAGAAAACGAATCCGGCTCAGCAACTTTTGCAGTACTTTTTAAATCAAAAGAGCGACCACTCCGTAGATGTGGTCGCTCTTGATTGTTTAGTCTGCCGCAGCGTCAGAGGAGATTTCTGTCCACTGCGAGGAACTGCCATCGCTTTCCTCATTTGCAAAGCGGCCATGGATGAAACCCGTGCCCGCTGGAATGAGCTTGCCGATGATCACGTTCTCCTTCAAGCCGAAGAGCGGGTCGGTGGTGGAACCAATTGCCGCACCTGCCAGCACTTTGATCGTGTGCTGGAATGAAGAAGCCGAAAGGAACGAGTCGGTACTCAGGGAGGCTTTGGTAACACCCAGCAACACTTCAGAGAACTTGGCGGGCTGTTTGCCGTCCGCAAGCAACTGTTCGTTAAGCTTGCGAAGCTCGAGGCGGTCCACAGGATCGCCCGGCAGGAACTTGGTGTCGCCGGGGCGAGTGACCTGTACTTTGCTCATCATCTTGCGGATGATCACTTCGAAGTGCTTGTCGTGAATGTTCTGTCCTTGTGAGCGATACACCTTCTGGACTTCGGTCATCAGGTACATCTGACAAGCCTCACGTCCCTGGATCTTCAACACACGGTGTGGGTTGAGCGAACCTTCGGTAAGAGGCTGGCCGGCTTCGACCTTGTCGTTGTTCCTGACCAGCAACCGCGAGGTGTTTGGGATTTCGTAGGTAGTGGACTCCTTTTGATCATAGGAGACAACGACCTTCCGTCCCTTTTTCTCGACACGGACACGTCCACCATGCTGGGCAACAATCTTTGCGTCGTCCATAGTTGCCAGCACTTCACCGGCTTTGACTTCCACTTCATCCTTCACAGCGAATTTCCATTCTTCTGGAATGCTATATTCGTCACTGACAAGCTCACTGTGTTCGATGGTTATTTCGCGCAGATCAGCATATTTTTCAGACTGATCAATGCGCAGGGAGCCACTGATCTCTGCCACAACGGCTTCACCCTTTGGTTGCTTGCGTGCCTCAAAGAGTTCTTCCACGCGTGGGAGACCGGTTGTAATGTCTGCGCCGCCCGCTGCCACACCACCGGTGTGGAACGTGCGTAGTGTCAATTGTGTACCCGGCTCACCGATGGACTGCGCAGCCACAATGCCGACTGCAGAACCGAGGTCCACCATAGTGCCGCGTCCCAGGTCGAGACCATAGCATTTGGAACAAATGCCGTGCTGCAACACGCAGGTAAGTGGCGAGCGGACTTTGATTTCTTCCACTCCGGAGGCAGCCAGCTTGCGAGCGAGGTCCTGGTTGATCACATCGTTGTATTCACCAATGACCTCCCCAGTCTGCCGGTCAATCACATCTTCAGCCAGCAAGCGGCTGAAGAGGCGGCTGCTTAAAGCCTGGCCAGCAACATCGTCACGACGACGAATGTACACACCGTCATGTGTACCGCAGTCGTGCTCATTGATGATAATATCCTGAGCAATATCCACGAGGCGGCGGGTCAGATAACCGGCATCCGCAGTACGCAGAGCAGTATCTGCAAGACCCTTGCGCGCACCGTGTGTGGAAATGAAATATTCCTGCGCAGTCAGCCCTTCACGGAAGTTCGAGCGGATCGGCATTGGGATAATACGTCCCGACGGATCAGCCATCAGACCGCGCATACCAGCCAGCTGCGAAATGGTGGAGAAGCCGCCTTTGGTCGCGCCGGAGGAGGCCATGGTGGAAAGATTCCCATCCGGGTCCATGTGCCTCTTGACCGCATCTGACACACGGTCCGTTGTGCGCTGCCAGATCTCGATCTCGCGTTCGTTCTTTTCCTGCTCAGTAAGCAGACCGCGGCGGAAATCGCGTTGTACGATTTCAACGGCTTTGAGCGATTCTTCGATGATTTCCTTGCGCTCCGGCGGGATGGAAATATCAGCCACCGCGAGCGTGGTACCCGATCTCATTGCGTATTCAAAGCCCAGAGATTTGATCGCGTCCGCCACATCGGTCGTCTTTTCCTGACCACATACTTCATATACTTCAGCAATCAAATCCTTCACGCCGCCTTTGTCCAGTTTTTCGTTGACGAACTGAACTTCCGGAGGGAGGATGCGATTGAAAAGTGTGCGTCCCACCGTGGTTTCGATGATACGGGTCACAGGTTCTGGCAGGCGGTCACCTTTTTCGTCATACCAGGTTGTGGCCAAAAGTTTGATCTCAGAATGGACTTCCACCTGACCAAGCAGGTAGGCCATATCGATTTCATCCATATCCGCAAAGGCGCGTCCATCACCCTTGTGATTGGCTTTCTGCTTCATCGTCAGGTAATACACGCCCAGTACCATATCCTTCGAAGGTGAAATGATTGGTTCACCATCGGCGGGCTTGAGCAGGTTCTTGGAAGCCAGCATCAATTCACGTGCTTCCTGCACAGCCTTTTGGGAAAGCGGAACATGGACAGCCATCTGGTCGCCGTCGAAGTCTGCGTTAAACGCGGTGGTGACCAGCGGATGGAGTTGGATCGCGGATCCCTCGATCAGGATCGGTTCAAATGCCTGGATGCCCAGGCGGTGCAGCGTCGGTGCACGGTTCAACAGAACAGGACGCTCTCCGATGACACCCTCCAGCGCTTCCCAAACCTCGGGGCGGTTGCGCTCGATCAAACGACGCGCGCCCTTCACGTTGGCGGCATAGTTGTTTTGCACGAGCCGTGCAATAACGAACGGACGGTACAACTCAAGAGCCATGCTCTTGGGCAGACCGCATTGATAAAGTTTCAACTGTGGACCGACCACGATCACAGAACGACCGGAGTAGTCCACACGCTTGCCGAGCAGGTTGCGGCGGAAGCGTCCCTTCTTGCCTTTGAGCATATCGCTCAACGATTTAAGCTCGCGGCGTCCACGGCGGCTGAGCGCTTTCCCGCGCTGGGAATTGTCAATAAGGCTGTCAACAGCCTCCTGCAGCATGCGCTTTTCGTTGCGGATAATGACATCTGGCGCACCAAGCTCGAGCAATCTCTTCAGACGGTTGTTGCGATTGATCACGCGGCGGTAAAGGTCATTGAGATCAGAGGTCGCGAAGCGTCCACCATCCAATTGCACCATGGGGCGCAGATCAGGAGGAATAACGGGTAAAACGGTCAAGATCATCCATTCCGGGCGGTTGCCGGAACGGCGGAAAGCTTCCACCACTTTCAGGCGGGTGGTTGCCTTTTTGCGCTTCTGCTTGGACTTGGTGGTACGAACTTCGTGCCAGAGTTCAACCGAGAGTTTATCCAGGTCAAGACGCTCCAGAACATCATAGAAAGCTTCCGCACCCATATCCGCGCGGAAGACCTGTCCCCAGCGCTGCTTGAGCTCACGATAACGGACTTCACTGATAAAGGTGAAGGGGCGCAGTTCCATCAATTCATCACGCATTCGTGAAGATTGATTTGAGGAAGCGGATGTCTGATCTTCCAACTGGGAGCGAAGAGCTTCCATTTGCATGTCAGCATCGGCTTTGATCCTGCCTGCGTCCATCTTAAGATTTTCGACTTCTATCGCGCGCTGGTCTTTGAGTTCATTCTCAACGGTTTCAATGTTCTTCTGAACAATTTTCTGGACCTGTGTGAGATGTTTGGCAGCCACTTTATCGCCAGCATCAATGATCTTCTCATTGGTCAATTCAAAGATAAC
>DATFQC010000120.1:0-6389 GCA_035264425.1 Anaerolineales bacterium | reverse complement strand
AGTGAGTATCTCCGAATCGTTGGACTAAGCTACATATTCACGGCGATCACGATTTCTTATATATCTGTCTTACGCAGCATTACACAGGTGACACTGACCGTCGTTGCCGCTGTGCTGGCGCTGGGTCTCAAAACAATTCTTGGTTATCTTTTCATCTTTGGGATTGCTGGTTTACCAGCCCTGGGCGTACGTGGTGCAGCCCTGGGAACATGCGTTGGATGGACCTTCCAGGCCATTTTTCTAGTGGTCCTTGTGTATGTTCGGAAAACACCTCTAGCCGCCAATCCGCTTTCCTTCTTTCGATTCGACCGATCATTCCTGTTCAAGGTATTGAAAACATCACTGCCTGCGGCGGCCAACGAGATCTTATGGTCGTTTGGCATCACAACCTATAATGCGGTGTATGCGCGTATTGGCACAGATGCGATTGCGGCCGTGAACATCAATGCCACAATTGAGGAATTGATGTTTGTGTTCTTTATTGGGTTGGGGAATGCCTGCGCGGTGATGGTAGGCAATAAGATCGGTTCAGGCGGGAAGGACGTCGCTTTTGAGTATGGTCGCCGCTTTGCCATTTTAGGGGTGGCTGTTGCGCTGCTCGCCGGTCTTATCGTCTTTTCAATGCGCGAGACCGTTATCAATTTGTATCAGATCTCGCCCTCCGCGGCGCAGGATTTGCGTAGCCTAATGCTCGTCTACTCACTTTCTGCCTGGTTGAGAGTATTTAACTTTATGCTTTTTATCGGCGCGATGCGTGCCGGGGGCGATACGCGCTATGCTATGTTTACTGAACTATTTTCCATTTGGATGATTGGTGTTCCGAGCGCGCTGCTGGGCGGATTTGTTCTGCATCTGCCTGTGTATGGGGTCTATGCGCTGGTCCTTTTGGAAGAAGCAGTTAAGGCAGTGATCATCACCAGACGGTTTCTCTCACGCAAATGGATTCATGATCTGGTCAATGTGACTGGACGTGGAGACTCCTCTTCTCTTTCCACCCCTGAAGCTGTTTCCTGATCTCCGCGAATCTCTTCTGGCTGACGTTTGCCAATAGTAATGTCATCCCGAATGTAATCAACATGTTCGTCACGAAAAAGAAGATGACCTCTTCGAGCGGCAAAATTCCAAAGAATAAAATGCCTGTGGTTTGACTTACGGAAATCGACCACGTCGTTTCCTTTAGCGCGATGATATCCATTAGTGAAAGATATGTCCCTGGAACGAGAATTCCCCAAAAAACAAGTTTACGATGGTGCCAGAGAATATCCGCACCGAACAACAATTGCAGGAATATAGGGGGCAGCGCCCAAAAAAGGATGATGGAAAGGTATGTCCATTTTACTGCGCCGAAGAAAAAAAGATAAGTAAAAGCAAGCCAGAAAAGAGTAAGTATACAGATAGACAGGTATAAAATCGTTTTGTGTCGGGCAAAATTCCCTTTCGCTGAGGGAAAGGGGTTAGGCGTAAGGAAAAAACTCCTTGCCAAATACCACCACCAGAGCCCGGACAAAATTGTTTCCAAAACGAAAAATGTATACTCCTCAATGGGGACGTAGCCAATCAGGAAACCAGTAACCAGCCTGGGGTTGTAGTACCACACGCCCGTTGCAACGAGATAATTATCCCAGGGCGTCGTGTAAACAATTGCCAGCAGGACATGGATTCCGATCCCGATCCACACTGCGCGCCCGATTTTGAAGTCATTATTTTGTGGATGTTTGTTATTATCCCAATATAGGATGGCAAGAAAAATCAAAATCGGAATAAGTAAAAAGCAAAGTAGAAAGCTGAAGTAAGTCATGTTAATCCTAGGAGTCGACGACTCCTGTCGTCGGAATTAGATGGCTACCATCAACTCTGGAAACGTTGAGTCCCGGCGATAAACTTTCATTTTGACCCCCGGCCGCGGCTCCAGGGTTGCGCCCATGTGAGCATGGATTTTGTGATTTGTAAATTCAAATTGATGTGTCTGCAACAGCCGCGCGATGACGATGCGCGCCTCCGCCTGACCAAACGCGGCGCCGATACAAGCGCGCTGACCGCCCCCAAAGGGAAGATATGAAAAGGGCGGAGTCTTCCTGCCGTGAGCAAAACGTTCCGGGCAAAAATCATCCGCGTTCTCCCAAATGTTGGTGTCACGGTGGGTAAGATAAATGGAATAAAACATCCGTTCCCCGGCCGGAACAGTCCCTTCATCAAATTCCATGTTTTCCACCACACGCCGGTTTCCAATGTGAATCGGTGGATATAAACGCAAACTTTCTTTGATCACCTGGTCGAGCAAAGGAGATTTTTCCTGTGAGTTTAACTCTTGCATCAGCCGCGCATGTCTGTCAGGATGCTGACCGATCAAAGCAAACGTCCAGGCGAGCAGAGCAGTAGATGTATCGTGTCCCGCGATGAGCATTGTCAGCATCTGGTCGCGGATCACATCATCACTGAGGCCCGCGTCGATCAGATGCTGAAGCAAATCATGACCTGCTTCCTTCCTCTTTCTTCTTTCCTCGATAATGCCAAATAAATAATCATCTAATACTTTCAGGTGTTTCTTATAGCCTGGACGCGGCATATTCCGCCAAAAAATCCAGGGTCCCGGCGAGATGAATTTGATCGCTTTTAGGATGGGAATCCAGAGCCGCGCCAGGTCACTCCATATGTCCTTACCAAAAAGCGCCTGCATGATGATCAGAAGCGCGATCTTTCGTCCCTCCACCACCATGTCAACAATTTCGCCATTCTTCCATGTGGACGAAACCCGGTCCGTTTGCTCGATCATCAACTGCGTGTACTTTGAAAGCCGTGAAGGATGAAGCGGCGGTTCCATCAAGTCGCGATAATGATCGTGTTCTTCGCCATCCACAACCAACACGCCGCGTCGCAGCAGATCGGTGACCGGATCCGTGTTCCGCCATAGCATTTTGTTCCGTTCTGTCACAAGGATTTTGCGGTTCGCCTCGGGTCCGAATACCACAAATGGGCGAAAGCCCGGAATCGGGATTTGAAAAAAACGCCCAATTTGGTTTGCCATGACTTTCAATGGACCCAGGGGTGAGCCCTCTCTCAGGAATGACTGGAGCGCGTCCCGTCCCGTTTGGGCAGAAATGCTTCTGGATGCCATACTGTTACTTTAACTCTTTCGTCAAATGCATAGCTAAATCATCATCAACATTGATTTGTTCGCCGTATTTTACATAATGATCCCGATAATGCAGCCCACGTCCATCCGGAACATAGCCGCGTAAAACATATAATCGTTGTGCTGCGCCATAGTCGGGATCCAGACCTACACCGATACCTGCCACAGGGTTCACTTTTGCAATTGTGTTTTCCGCGATATCCATGAGTTGTGTCCCGATTCTCTGCCGGCGAAATTTTGGCAATACGTTGAAATCTACAATTTCAGGGATGTTCTCTTTTTGAAAGGGTTCGTAAAGGGAATGCCAGCAAACAGTGAGATAGCCTGCAAATTCTTCGTTTACAAAAGCGACAAACACATGGCGAAGTCCAAGTGACTGTTCTCTCAGATACCGTTCATATTGAGAAGCCGGTTTATTCCAGCCCAGTTGATGAAAGACCTCGGCGATTTCTGGGATATCTTCAGTTTCAAGCAGTCTAATCTCAGGCATTATTTTTTGCATTCCTAGTCCATATTTTCCGGTCATGCCTCAAGGACATAACAGCCGGCCCGGGTTGGATGATCTTCCACTTGTCTGCCAGACTGCACATTTCGGATCAGCCACAGAATTAACCAATCTCCACCTGCAGCAGAGGTATGAATCAGGCTGAACCAGAACAAATTGCCATTATGAAAGACAAGACTAAATAGATAAGCAAGTATGCCCAGGATAAACCCCGGCATGAAGGCACCCAGTCGATAGGCACTTACGTCTACGGGTTCTGTTAAGTGCGCATAAGGTGTGAAAGTTTTCCACTGAAATCCAAATTTGAGCGCGGCAAAAGGCTTGTGCCCAAAGATCATCCAACTGATTCCATGGATCAATTCATGGAAAACTACACCAAGAAGCACCACGACAATCAGAAGAACGGAGCTCCAGGTTGGCTCCAAATTTTCTATTCCATGAAACAGAATGAAGACCGCGAACTGCAGAAGGACCACCGGAATAGTCATGAACATCACAATGACATTTGCCCGTGCCATCGATATGGAAAGGTCGCGTTTATTTTCCATCAGGCTTTCGTTCCCTCTTTGGCAAGTTGATAGGCCTGTAATGTACGCTCTTTATCACGCTCGACGATCGGTCTTTCGGGATAGCCATTCACTTTAATTCCCTTTTCCCAGGGCGCATGAATATCTCGTGTGTCAATAGTGCGTAACTGTGGGACCCATTTGCGGATGTACTCTCCATTGGGGTCAAACTTTGCGCTTTGCAAAACTGGGTTGAAGATTCTGAAATAAGGTGCGGCATCGGTGCCGGTACCCGCCGTCCATTGCCAGCCGCCGTTATTCGCGGCCAGATCGCCGTCCAGCAGATTTTCCATGAACCATGCTTCACCCCAGCGCCAGTCAATGAGTAGATCCTTTACGAGATAAGAGGCAACGATCATACGCGCTCGATTATGCATCCAGCCGGTTTCTTTGAGCTGGCGCATAGCCGCGTCCACGATGGGGACGCCCGTCCTCCCATCTTTCCAGGCGTCAAATTCAGACTTATCGTTCCGCCAGGGAATGTTTGCCAATGATTGATTGAATGCTGTTCCGCTGACCTGTGGAAAGTGATACAGGATCTGGATATAAAACTCGCGCCAGATCAGTTCATTCAACCATGTTTCTGCACTCCGTTTGTACACTGCGTTCTTGGCGCTGATCATGGCTTGTTGTGCGCTATGGACAGCCTGCCTAAGCCCCAGCATTCCAAACCGCAAATAGGGCGATAATACGGAGGTACCCTCCAGGTCCATGTGGTCCCGGTTTTCGCTGTACACATAGATCCGTTGGTGAAGAAATTCTTCCAGCCGAACCAGGGCTTCCTGTTCCCCGGCCGGGAATAATGGGCTGACACGATATTTTGGAAGTGGTTCACTTGGGATACCCGCCTGTGTTGTGATTTGTTCAGGTGCAGGCAAAAGAGTTAGGCTGGCTGGAAGTTTTGATTTCCAAACTTTTGAGTAAGGTGTATATACCGTATAGGGTTTTCCATTCGATTTCAAAACAGAAACAGGATGATGAACCGTTTGCCCCTGGATTAATTCCAACGGTAAGAAGTGTGCAATTTTTTCATCCCGTTTTCGAGCATAAGGAGTGAAATCCTCTTCTGCAAAGATCGTCCCCGCTTTTGTTTCTGCGAGCAATGTTTTTAAAGTGTCCAAAGGCTGGCCCGAACGAATAACGAGATAAGAACCGCGTTCATGCAAATCCTTGTCGAGCGCGTGCAGGCCTTCGTAAAGGAAATCCTTTCGGCGCGGCGATGAACGGGAAAAAGCAGGGTCGATGATAAACGTCGGGATAACGGAACCGGCCTCGAGCGCCGCCTGGAGCGCAGCGTTGTCCGTCAGTCTTAAGTCACGCCGAATCCACCAGATCGTCTGCATAAAAAAAATTCCTAAGATTCCTTTAGTTTTTCAGCTTCATGAGCGAACCATTCATAAATAGGTTGCCCTTGGCCGTTGATATTTTTGGCCACGGCTTCTGAGTAAGCCTGCATAAAGCGCACGAGTTGACCTTTAGGTGAGCCGTGGGATTGTAGTAATCCCTTTAGCCAATCGATTTCAGCGGAGACATGTGACATATCTCCAAGTTGCAGAGCAGCAGTGATGTTTTCGCCGAGGAAGTAAATGCTGGTCCTGATTTCCTCAGGTGAAATGGAAAGAGGCTCGAGCGTCTCCTTAATCGTAAGCTCAATTTGTGGGCGTCTGGAGACATAAGCCTGATGGGCAGCGATATATATTTGCGAGGCGGCTTTTGGCTGGAAATGTTTTGTTTTAGTAGTCAGGATGGTTTCGATTTCGTCCAGGGCCGTATCCAGTTCAGGCCCTAAAAAATAACCTGAAATGCTGTCAGGCAGGTTTGGGTGAAGATTGAAAATCCGCCCGCCGAAAGCGACAGGAATATTCTGACTCGAAAGCATCAGCGCAGTTTGTTGTAAGGTCGCCGCTGTGATGAGCTGTTGTGCAACAAGAATCACAAGGTCCGTTTTGGTGTTTTTCACCGTGTTGGAAAATTGCTCGGCCGGAACATTTGCTCCTAGGTAGATAACATTCAGGCCACGACGCCGAAGGAAAAGAGACAACAACAATGGCGTGAAAGCATGCCATTCATCCGCTGGACAACCAACAATTAAAGTCAGGTTGCGCGTAGGAGCAGGCGAAGCGCTCAATAACGCATCCAGTCTGCGCATGGCAAGACCCGCTGCAAAGTGTTCCTGCTGCACGCT
>DATFQC010000119.1:0-3763 GCA_035264425.1 Anaerolineales bacterium | reverse complement strand
CTTCCTTCACAAAAATGCGATCGCGCTGACCATAAATTTGGGCGCGTTGTTGGTTGAGCACATCATCATATTCCAACAAATGCTTGCGCACATCAAAGTTTGCGCCCTCAATGCGGTGCTGCGACTGTTCAATCACATTTCCAACCAGACGTACTTCCAGAGGCAGCGAATCGTCCACCTTCAACCGTTCCATGAGACTGCTAACCTGCGACCCACCCTGCAAGCGCATCAGATCATCCTGAAGTGACAGATAGAAGCGTGACGAGCCGGGATCCCCCTGACGGGCAGAACGACCGCGCAGCTGATTGTCAATGCGACGCGCTTCGTGGCGCTCGGAGCCAATCACATGCAAGCCGCCCCGTTCCTTCACGCGTTCCATATCTTCAAAGTACTGCAGGAAAAGTTTCACCTCGGCATCATAAATACCATAGTTCGACGGGTCGACATTCTTCAGGGCCTCGCGTCGTTCTTCCTGGGTCATATCGAATGGATTTTCGTATCCAGATTTGCCAAGCACGCGGTTTACGGCGGTGACCACTTCTTCAGCCAGTTCACCGCCTAGCTTGATATCCACACCACGACCGGCCATGTTCGTGGCAATGGTCACTGCGCCGAACGCGCCTGCACCGGCGATGATCTGGGATTCCTCGGTATGCTTGCGGGCGTTCAGCACCTCATGAGGCACACCGCCCTGCAAGACTTTCTTGAGGCGATCTGTATCCCGCTCCTCCAGCCGCAGGAGATCGAGAACAACATGCAGGTTGGATGGATCTTCAGGATTGATATTCGTCAAGCCATAAGGCTGAATAAATTTACGCAATATATCCGGCGAGATCTTTTCAAGCGGTTCGCTGAACGGCTGTAACTCTGGAATGAGACGTCCATCCTCTTCACGGTTGTTGGCTTGCATCCATGTCTGTCGGACGAGAGCAACCTGCATTAAACGACGGACCGGCTCCGCCTTGAGGCGATTCGAAAGCTGATCCGAGGATTCAACCGAGGTTGTGCCAACCAGTAAGGGACGTCCAATCACATGCTCACGCACAATTTCCATGACAATGGAACGCAGCTTGGCTTCAACTGTTTTATAGATAACATCGGGATAATCTTTGCGGCGATAAAAAAGCGGTGCTTGGCCTTTATCCTCACGTTTTGCAAAATAGGAATAGGAATATCCCTCATCATCTTTGGCTTTGACTTCAATGAGAGCCGCATTATTGCCAAAGGCCAGATATTCCAGGTTCGGTGGAATCGGTGTCACTTCAAGGTTATAGATCTTGCTAAATTCTTCCGCTTCGGTCAGCGCAGTACCCGTCATGCCGGCCAACTTCTGATACATGCGGAAGTAATTTTGTAAGGTAATGGTCGCGTAGGTCACATTTTCAGGCTCGATCTTCACGCCCTCTTTGGCTTCCACGGCCTGATGCAGCCCATCGCTCCAGCGGCGACCCGGCATAAGGCGACCCGTGAACTCATCCACGATTACAACTTTGCCGGCTTGCACAAGGTAATCTTTGTTGCGATTGAAAACATATTGGGCACGCAAGGCTTGTTCCAAATGTCCACGCAATCGAGCTTGTTCAGGGGTCACATCTTCGGGGCGGTCAGGATCCATGAGAGGCTGGCCCAACATTTGTTCCACGCGCGCCAACCCTACTTCTGTGATGCTTACATTGCGATCTTTTTCATTCAATTCATAATCTTCTGGCCGGAGCTGTTTTACGACTTGTGCCATACGGCCATACCACTCGAGGTCACCCGAGGCGGGTCCAGAGATGATCAGAGGCGTACGTGCTTCATCGATTAATACATTATCCACTTCATCGACGATTGCATAATGATGCCCGCGCTGAACCCTGTCACTTAAACGCATCGTCATGTTATCGCGCAAATAATCAAAGCCGAATTCAGAGTTGGTACCAAACGTTACATCAGCCTCATAAGCCAGGCGCCGCTCGACCAGGCGCAAATGATCCTGATCTTCATGCGGGGACTCACGTTCAAAATCAACGAGGAACGCCTTCTTTCCGTTCTCTGTCGCGGCTGCCATTTGCAGAACGCCCACCGACAGCCCAAGCATATGATAGATGGGAGCCATCCAGCGCGCATCACGTCGCGCCAGATAATCATTAACCGTGACGAGGTGGATGCCTCTTCCAAGCAAGGCGTTGAGATAAACGGGTAATGTGGCGACCAGTGTCTTCCCTTCGCCCGTCCGCATTTCAGCAATGGAACCACGATGCAACGCGACCCCGCCGATTAACTGTACATCGTAGTGACGCTGGCCGATCGCGCGCTTGGCAGCTTCACGGACCACCGCGAAGGCTTCGGGCAGGAGTTCATCCAGCGCTTCCTGTTGGATCTTGAACTGTTCCTTTTCATCTAGCCCCTCCAAGTTCCCAACGTCCTCCACGATGCGCGCTCGGAATTCGTCTGTCTTGGCGCGCAGGGCCTCATCACTTAGTGCCTCAAATTGAGGCTCAAGTGCATTGATCTGTTGGGCAACGCCGCTGTATTGTTCGATGGTTTTTTTGTTGGGGTCGCCCCCAAAGATTTTTACGAAGTTTTTCAGCATTATTTACCTTTTCCAAAAAGATTATAACTGCCTCTGGCAAGAATTCCTGGCTTTATTTCACAAATGATATGCTAGAGTTTAGCATGAGAGTATTAGCAAAATATAAAAGGAAATGCCACCAATTGCCCCGGTCAATCTTATGGTAAAATCGCTTCCGCCCGTCAAAAAGCGTTGGGGCCTTGGGGAGGGATGACCGAGCGGCTGAAGGTGCATGTCTTGAAAACATGTTTGGTGCAAGCCAACGTGGGTTCGAATCCCACTCCCTCCGCTGAGAATTGCATGATAAAATGTCCAAATATTTGAAGGTTTATTTAGCACGAGTTACGGACCTGGTAACTTGAAACCTTCAAAGCGAATACGGGGAGGTGCCAGAGTGGCTGAATGGGCTCGCCTGCTAAGTGAGTGCTGGGTAAAACCAGTCGCAGGTTCGAATCCTGTCCTCCCCGCCACTTATAAAATACGCTCAAGAACTGAGCGTATTTTGTTTTTAACCTAGAAGAGGAGTCCAAAGTCTTCCCTGGTACCGCCCACCAGGGCAGGTATGCGAAGCATCCCCGTGAATGCTATCCATTACTTCAGACTTATCTTCATCCCGAGATGGCTTCCCTTGAACCCCAGCCTTTCATAAAAGCGATGAGCGTCAACACGTGACTTGTGGGTTGTCAACTGGATGCCATGAGCACCGCGTTGCCTGGCGCGTTCCATCGCCCATTTCATCATCTCACTTCCAATTCCCTGGCCTTGAAAACGTTGATCCACTCGTACCGATTCGATTTGGGCACGTACCCCCCCTTGAAAACTGATGGATGGCAGGAACATAAGATGCAACGTTCCCATCACCTCCCCATTTAATTCAGCCACGATCAATTCATGGTTTGGATCGCTGTTGATCTCGTCAAATGCTAAATAATAAGATTCGGATAACGGGGTTTTAAACTGTTCCCGCTGACGGCCAAGCTCATCATCCGCAAGCATACGAACAATAGCCGGCAAGTCGGCGCGGGTTGCCCGACGAAAAATGACATCCTGTGGAGTCATTCACTTCTTTCTTGATTCGTCAACTCAAGGTATTGAGGGTTTCTGCGAATGTAGGCTGCGACATAGGAACACATGGGAACTACTCGCAATGAATTTTGTTTGGCATTCTGCAGACCAGCTTCAACGATCTTTCCCGCGACACCCTGACCT
>DATFQC010000118.1:0-2273 GCA_035264425.1 Anaerolineales bacterium | reverse complement strand
TGAGTGCGAATCAAGTTTTTGGGATCGTGCGCGTCGCCGTGACCGGACAAAAGGTCAGTCCGCCACTATTTGAGAGCATGGAAATTATTGGAAAAGAAAAAGTGTTACAGAGATTGCAAAAGGCAGTGGAGATTTTGGAACAAATGTAGTGCGCGGCGATCTATGGCAAGCTACGTACCTCAAAGTAGTCGAATGACGCAGAGATCGGGTTGCCCTTGATACGCTGACCAGTGACCAGACCGATTTGGAGCGGAGCTATCTTGCTGGCGTGGCTGCCGATGACAAACCACACTTTTCCATCTGTGCTGGCCTCAAATAAGTACATGTCCGCACGGCGACTCAAACGCAGCAAAATCGGGTCGATTTCCCTGTAGGGTTGCCCAAAGTCTGGTTGAACTACTACACCGTTTTTGTAATAATTCATATACAAACCTTGACCAACACAGTTCACTGCTTTGCAATATTCGCGCCCGGCTTGAATGAAGTTGGAATCGGATTCATAAATGATGAGTCCTGCGAACTGGAAGTTATCTTCCGGACTGAACGTCATTTGGGTCTCAATTTGAAAATTTCCGGCAGGAGCAGGGCGAAGCAGTAGGTTGGTGTTTGTATGTGAGGACACATAACCCTGGCTTACACTAATTTGTAAGGCGCCTGGGATATTAGCCAGGCTCCAGTTTTTTGCATTTTCACGTATCCAGGTCCATGGAGCAGCAAGGTTTCCATTGAAATCATCCCGATAAAAATTTGGATCGGTGGTGGGAACCGGCGAAGCCGTTGGGGCAATTTCCGTTGAGGTAGGCAGTGGAGCCATCGTTGCAGTTGCTGTCATCGATGGCTTGAATACAATGATTTGAGAGGGATCCGCTTGGGGTGGAGGAAGAAAATTACAGGCGGGAAGAAAAACAACAATAAATATCATCAAGAGTTTTCGCATTTTGAATTCCTGTATAGATTATTGTACCCCTACAATTTTGAAAGAGCGAATATCATCATTTCTGATCGCTTGCAAAGCATTTGGCGCTTCTTTCCAAAAGCACCCAAATACTTTTCTGATCTATGGAGACTCAGTGAATAAAATAACAGCCTTTTTACCCACTCGTTAGTAAACATAGAGTGCAACTTGCTGGAATCTTTGCGGGGCATTGAATCCTGAGTAAAGGGAAGTCTAATGTTTAATAGAAAACTAGTCTGGTTATCAATCTTGACCATTTTCTTTTTAACTTGGGGAGCCGCCAGGTTGGGCGCAGGGTCATATAAAAAATTAGTAACTGAATCAATGTTTCCTGATGGAGTGAACACGCCTGTTGTTCCCGAAGCGACCCAACCAGAACTTATCCCCGTGACAGGGAGCCCGGGTTCAGGTTGGGGAACCTTGTTAGTTTATGGGATGATTGCGCTGGCGGCACTCACGCTGATCCTGGCCCTGCTCGATGCTGCAAACCAATCCACTGCTTTATATGCACGACGTAAAACATCACAGGAAGATGACCATAAGCAGTAACCGACAGCAATTTTCCCTGAATGAATAAAGAGAATCCTCAAGCTCGAGACGCTCATCATTACCATATTGATCGTGTGGCTGCTAGGTTCCTTCGGACGAAAACGAGGTCGCGGTACCAGAGCTGGTAGATGGGCAGGGGTACTCTGATCCATCTACTATGGGTGATTGTCCTTGTTTTGCTGTTAATCAGGTTCCTTCGCTAACGTGTTTGCGATGGACGGCAAAAAGATTGTCTTTTCGTTATGCGGCTCACACCGAATCTTTTTCCTCATTCCGGTATGCAATCATATAAGCAGGGATAGTAATGCCCGAAATGGAAACGCTCATTTCATGAGCTTTAATCCCGGCTTCCTCTGGAATCATCTGCATAGCATCTTTTGTAATGAGGATCTCGCCCGCTGCGGCAAGGTCCTCTCCTATTTTGGAGGCCCGATTGACGGGATCTCCAAAACAATCTTCATGACCAATGATCAGGATTTTGCCGAAATCAATTCCACAGGCAATATGAATATCCAGATCGTCGGAGGTCAATAAATTCGCGGCCCTGAACGCGTGTTGCATGGCAATCGCCGCATTCACGGCCGAAAGCGGATCAGGGAAAACTGCAAAACAATTGTCCGCTTCATACTTGATCATAAAGCCACCATAGGATTTGACGATGGGTTCCGTGGTCAACTGCATGCGCCGTATCATGGAAAGATAGTGAACGATCCCATATTTACGCGTAAGCATGGAAAACCCCGACATGTCCAGAATGAAGACAGCATAT
>DATFQC010000117.1:0-2758 GCA_035264425.1 Anaerolineales bacterium | reverse complement strand
TGAAAAGCTATTTTCCCCAATCAGTTTGCCAAAGAAAGATCATAATTCAGAGTATCTCATGAATATGAACTTGTATAGATCTCACAACCAGGGTAAGTAAAGGAAAACCCATACCAACGCGTAAGGAGTTGCATGGGTTGTTCATTCGTATCATTCCAAAATGCATGTGGAACACCATCGATCTTGCTGCGTTCTACCCGTATGCTTCGGTTTCGCCATCGATCTGCAATTCCATTCGATGAGATTGTAGAGAGCGGATAATACTTTGCTCTGCCATCGACAATCACGCCAAGTCCCTGAGTGAGTTCGGGCAGGCGTGGGTCAGGTTCGTTCAACATCGTCCAGCGAAAGAAGAAAGGGAGAAGAACTCTGGCATGAATGAATTTTGGATACAATCTTTCTGCAAACCATTTTCGAACAGAACGATAGGTTGACAAGGAAACTTCAATATTGGGACATTCATGCAATGCGGAGTCAACCATTGTCATTTGAATCGGCCAAACATCCAGTTGATGTCCTTTCAATGGCCCATCAATCGCTTTACCAGTAATATGATCCCAGAGGGAGTGTGTTTCTTTATCGATTAAGATAACAAGTCCATTCAATAAACCATAGGGTTGGAAATGGTGAACTTTCCTATTGATGACGGGCGTCAGACCGACGCCACTATTACATGGCGCTCAGAATGTAACCAGGTACGGCTCTCCTGCCAGCTCGCCCTGTGCAACGTGATGATAGGCCATTTCACGCGCCAGTAGGGCGCGATGTTCATTATTACGCTTGATGACAATCAACTCTTCATCTAAACTTAAATTCGCTTTCGCAACAGATTGTCCTTTTGCAGGGACAAGAAAAGGCCTGAAGAAAAACCCGATTTTGAGAAGTTTTGAGATTTGATATTTGGCCATGATCATTGAATTATAAGTTTAAACAGACAGAGGCATAGACCCGTCTATGCCTCTGTTGAAAGGGAAAGGTCGCTTGCTCGCATTAGTGCAAAAAGTACAAGATCAGCACCTTCCAATCTTACATTTTTTCTTAAGTCGAATGGAAAAACTCATGAACAATGATACGGTAATGACTTTAGAAATCGAGCAGCTCGGCTAAGCAAATACATACGGAAGGCCAGTGGTTCGGCGGCGTATCCAGCTATACAGGATGAGTCCCAACAGGAGGCTGGCCGCTACCCCCGCGCTGAAAGCAATCATCGGCGCACGGGCTTGCTTCACCGCGATTCCGATGAAAGCCCAAACCAACACGGACACATACGCTGAGTCAAGACGCGTCAGTGTCATGGTCAGACCCAGCAGGGATGCGACCGCAAGCATAATGACTGCCCAAACCTGGGCAGGAATGCCAAAACCGTTCCATTCCACTAAATACAACCAATCGGAAACGTTAGCGACGGTTGCCACCGTGATCCAACCGAGATAAACGCTAAATAAAACATCCACGGACCAATATTCAGTACGTGTGACCGAGGTGCGATTCACGTCCAGACGCAAATAGCTGGCGATCAGCAAGCCCAGCAATGTCAACATGATCAGTACACTCAAGCCAAACTGGTTGTAGTGCCAGCAGAAAAGCCAGGCCGCGTTAGCAATGTTGCTGATTGCAAACAAATAACCAAGACGACGCAGACGACGGTTTTCCTTTTGCGAGGATCGCAACTGAAAGATCGTAAAAGCAATCCAACCAAGGTAGATGATTCCCCAGATAGCAAATACATAACCGGCTGGGACAAAATAAACCTGGAAGCGGTCTGAAATTTCACCTGTGTTCTGTCCATTGAGTGGCAGCGTGGACGCCAAAATATTGACGGTGAGAGCCAAAATGACGCTGAAAAAATTGGTGTATTGACGAATTGTATCTTTTGACATGAAATTTTCCTTTTATAAATAAATTTGCCGTTTTGGAATGCACATGATAAAACAGGAGAATAAGTTTAGAGTCGCCCGATCAGCATAGGTAGTCGGCTCACTTTGTCCCAGGCGCTGAGGGATGCACGTTGAGTGAAGACATCGTAATCATTATTTTCAATCTCAGCCAGAATTCCCTGATAAAAAACAGACGCGGCGCCAATGGCAAGCTGCCCCCCACGTTCGAGCATTTTCACACCGTCCCAGGAGTCTTCATAGAGCTGTCGAGTGCGCTCGATCTGGAATTTCATAAACTGACGCCAGCTGTCAGAAATACAACCCTCGGCAATATCTGATTCCTGAATGCCGTAGAAGGCAAGTTCTGCGCGTGGCAGGTAAAGACGTCCATTACGATAGTCCTCGCCGACGTCGCGCAGGATGTTGGTCATCTGCAGTGCGACACCGAGTTTGATCGCATAGGGAATTGCCTTGTCATCAATGAAACCCACAATATACATGCTCATCAGTCCGACAGTAGAAGCAACTCCATAGCAATAGGTAGCCAGTTCGTCGAACGTTTGGTAGCGCACCTGGGAAAGGTCACGGGCGACACCATCGATCAGTTGCAGAGCGTAGTGGCGTGGGATGTGGTAACGAGTGAGGGTATCCGCCCATGCGGCCGCGACCAGGTCGTGATCTGCGAAAGAGGCAGTTTCCATCATCCCACGCCAGTAATCAAGGCGGGCGTCACGTTCAAGGTCCGAAGATTCATCCACAATGTCATCCACAGTCCGGCAGAAGGCATACAAGGCCTGGACAGCCGATCGTTTTTCTTCGGGGAGCAGTCCAGAGGCAAAATAAAAAGATTTACTATGCTGGGCGGTGATTTTCTCTGCCTA
>DATFQC010000116.1:0-2657 GCA_035264425.1 Anaerolineales bacterium | reverse complement strand
GGATCCCACAATCCACAGTAATGACCAGTTTCACGCCATCCGCTTTGAGGGAATCCAGAGCATCCTTGTTGAGGCCATAGCCTTCATCGAATCGGTTCGGAATATAGCCGCGCACATTTCCGCCAAGCGCTTCCAGCGCCTGCACGAGGAGCGCGGTGGCCGTGACGCCGTCCACATCATAATCGCCGTAGATCGCGATCGGCTCGTTGTGCTCCAACGCATAACAGATTCGATCCACGGTGGCTTGCATCCCAATCAACTGGAATGGATTGTTGTCCGCGTTGGGCTGCGCTTTGAGAAAAACGCGCGCGTCCGCGTCCGTGGCAAAGCCTCGGTTGAATAATATCTGTTTGAGAATGGGTGGGAACTTTACGAGGGCTTCTTCGGCCTGTGAAGTAATGGGCGGAGCAACCACCCAGCGTTTAGTATGCATCATTTCCTGTAAATTTTATAAAGTGTATCATCGATTTTCACGACTCGATAATATTGGGTCAGCTCCGGCATATTGACCGTAAAGTAGACGGGACGTTTCTCAAGGTTTTGATCGATATATACGATTGCAGACTCAGCCAGTTTTTCTTCCTCTGTACTCCAGGCTTCATGAAAAGAGATGTCCGTTTTTCCATCCTCAATGTGGGCTGTATAGATATAACTGTAAAGCTTGTCCCAAGGTGCAAATACAATCGCGTTATCTTCAAGGTGAGCGATAATTTTTTGGGCGTCATTGATCGCTCGGTCTGGAGCAAAAACGGGGTAGATATGATCGCGCCTGACAAATAATGGATATCCACTTTTTATGGCTGGGATGAGATCGCTGCGAGAATGCCAGAGAGGGAGAACAATCAATAATATCATAAAGACAGGTCGCAGGATTTGGTTGATATTTCGATTTTGAAAACGGTATCGGTCCATCAGAGCTAATAACTTGCTGGCTCCGGCTCCGAACCAAACGGAAGTGATCACTGTGACAGGAACATAAAACTCCCGATAGATTGAAAATGAAACCGTGATGGCAAACCCCCAGATAATGAGAAAGGCGATCAAAGGATATAGCCCTTCGGAGAGTTCCTGCCTAAGTAATGTCAGCGCGCCCAGTAAAACCAGAATGATTACCCAGAACGGAAAATAAGAGAGATATTCAATCAGCCGCCGGCCAATTTCGTCGGTCGAGGCTGTGAAATAATACGACCAAAAATGATTGGCTGGGAAGATGGCAAAGAATCTTTTTAGAGGGGTATCGAACTGGTTTGTGCTTAATCCAAATGCACTTAAGTTTGTTCGATAAACAGTGTTATAGATACTCGAGGGTGGATCGTTATGGTCAAGATAGAGAAAGAGTCCGAACGTGAGTGCCACTCCCAGAAGGGCACCCGCGGTTGCGGCGAACCAGTCGGCGCGTTTGCGTGCAGTAAGTGCCATAAATACCAGCACGGAAACGGATGTCATCACAACGGTACTGTGAACACCTGTACTTAATCCACCTGCCATACCTGCCAGGAATAAATAGATCCATTTTCCAGAATTTTTCCAGAGCAGGACCAACAGCCAAATTGTGGCAAGCATCCCTGCCGCGGGCGCGTAGGATTCAGCCAGCAGCGCGCGCCACCAGAATCCCGCTGTGAGTGTAAGCAGAAGAGACGCACTAATTCCGGCAATGCTCACGCCTCCAAGCATGCGCACGATGAGGTACGTCTCTGCCACAGCCAGGGCGCCGAAAAATGCCGACATCAGATTGACGCGAAAAGCGATATTCCCAACCGGAATATAAGTAAATAGCTTTCCGAGCATGATCTGGGTCATGTAGCCGCTGGGATGGGTCATGCCGAGCGTATAAGACAAAGTCTGGAACTCAGCTGAGTCACCCCATAGCAGGGATGGGGCGAGGGTGCGGATGTAGAGAGCCAGAGCGCTGATTCCGATCAGGAGGGCGACGAGGAAATCGGTCCTCGAAAGAGGCGGGGTGCGTTGACTATCCATGGTTGATTTCAAAGTTGAAAAGCCGAAAACAGTATAAACGGGAAAGGGAGAACATCGCAAGAGTATAATATTTATGGAGGTGCAACGATGTACATTCTCAGACCTGATGAAAAAACAACTCCAGTCATGCTGTACTCCCAGCATAATGTGGTCCGCGGCGAAGCGGTCGTAAGACAAAATGTTCCACGAGTGAATATCTGGTTACGCACAGATGGTGCTCCCCGGTATATTCATGTTCTTAAACCTCAGGTGCTTGTGTTCGGGGGAAGCCCTGTCAAGGCGCTGAGCTATTCAGAAATTTATTTCCCCACCTCTCAGGTCATCGCGTTTCATACCCTGCCTCCTGCCGAGGAACCCCTGGATTACGATCCCAGTGAAGCCGACCGCAAAATGGAGGTTGTAGAGTTACTGGTTGGCACATTCGTGATGAAAGGGAACATCCGCATCTCGACTCAGACGGAAGTGGATAACAGTTTAGAATCCGCGCGCGTCTCCTGGATGTCTGTCTATGACGCCTGGATTACCAATCCCTATCTGCCGCAAATGCCCGCCCTGCAAGCCGCCATGGTTTTGGTCAATTCCGCGCACATCTCATTTGGATTTGCTTAGGCAAAGTTTTACCCATTCTCATGAATTGACCCATGAGATTTTCTTTCCTATGGAAATTTCTCTTACCACTC
>DATFQC010000115.1:0-4805 GCA_035264425.1 Anaerolineales bacterium | reverse complement strand
CGCAAGGCCCCAAATGGTGTTGGAGAGAGCGCCTGTCACCGCGCCAGCCCACGGACCGCAAAGGACCGCGACCAGCACTGTACCAATGGAATCCAGGTAGACCGGCAATTTAAGCAGGACAACGATCTGTCCGATGGTTATGTTTATGGCAATCGCGACCGGGATAAGCACCCATGTCATTGTGTTGAAATTACTTCCAATATTTAGCCAAGAACTGGTCTTCTGGCGTTGCATGGTTGATTCTCGCATCGTTAACTCCATCGAAGATGATTGATAGGCCCGCAGGGGCTGATACCATTCTTTTGATGAGATTATGTTGTTTTCCTGCGGATTGTCTTTCAGATTGTAACCCTAAATCGCCTGTATCGTTTCGGTGAACAAATTTCAAGTTTTTGAGGCCGAAGTTGCAATCGCCAGCTTTTCAATTCTCTCCACAAATAGATCGATGAAGTCCCGCGCTTGCACACCGAGTGCCACTTTCATATTGGCGGGCTTTTTGCCATAGTTATAAAAATCCGCCACGGTCTTGCCCATCGAAATTCCGCCCGAAAGATCCACCTCGACCGGAAGCTCCTGATAGGTACACAACTCCGGTGCAAACGTCAACGCCAGCGCGAGGGGATCATTGATCACACATCCCTCGATCTTCTGATATTCATCATGGAATTCCATGTAGAAGCGCGTAGCCTCTGCCACGAACTTGGTGATGGGTGCATCAGTTTTCTGTAACCGGCTCACGTCGCTGGGCATGAGAATGCACTGGTAGGTCACATCCAGTGGCACCAGCGTGATGGGAATTCCCGCCTGATAAACGATCTGCGCGGCATGCGGATCCACGTATGTGTTGAATTCCCCAAGCGCCGTTGTGTTGCCTTCATGGCGGATCGCTCCCCCCATGATAATGATTTCTTTCAGGGCTTCCACGATGCGCGGCTCTTGGCGAATGGCCAAAGCGACATTGGTCAGCGGGGCAATCGCCAGCAGCGTGATCTCCCCCGGAGAGGCAAGAATCGTTTGAATAAGAAAATCGATTCCATGCTGAAGGATGGGCTTGCTCTGCGGCTCTGGCAGTTTGGCGTACCCCAGACCGGAATCTCCATGTGTCTCCGGCGCGAGCAGGGAGGGCTGTACCAGCGGCAATTCACAACCTTTTGCGACGGGGATGTGACTCGCATGTGCGAGTTCCAAAACCGAGAGTGCATTTGCCGTCCCTTGTTCCAACGAACAATTACCATGCACAACACTCAAGCCTTCGATGGATAATTCGGGGGAAGCCAATGCAAGCAGGATGGCACAGGCATCATCAATCCCAGGGTCAGTGTCAAACAGGATTTTCTTAGGCATGTTACTGTCTAAGGTTCCGACTCAGAGTTTCCATTCTTTGCAGGAATAGCTCAATAAACTCCGCGCCTCGCACATCCATCGCGACCTTCATATTAGCAGGTTTTTTCGTGACATTGAAAATATCCGCCAAGGTCTTGCCCATAGAAACGCCACCGGAGATATCGACATCCACGTAATACTCTTTCAAAGTCAACAGCTCGGGGGCGATGATTGTCGCCAAGGTCAATGGGTCATGTAAGGCACAGCCTTCATATCCAAGTTGGATGGAGGCCTTCAAATAAACATCAATCGCATCCTTAAGGAAACGTGTCACAGGCGACTCGATCTTCATCAAGCGGTCCACGTGTTCCTGTTTTAAAAGGCACTTATGGGTTACATCCAATGGGATCAATGTGATTGGGATCCCTGAATGAAAAACGATGTGGGCAGCATGCGGATCGACGTAAATATTGAACTCCGCCAGTGGAGTCATATTGCCACCCTCCCGGATCGCTCCACCCATAATGACCAGTTCTTTAACCGCTTTTGCAAATGCTGGTTCCTTGCGGATCGCTATGGCAATATTCGTCATGGGTCCGATGGGAAAGATGCTAATCGCGCCTGGTTCTGCCAGGACTCGTTCGATCAAATAATCGACGGCGTGTCCCTGGATCGGCTTTGCCTGTGGCTTGGGTAATTGCGCATTGCCGATGCCGCTTTCGCCATGCACATGGGCAGACGCCCGCAGCGGCTGGACAAGCGG
The DNA here is from genome assembly GCA_035264425.1 of Anaerolineales bacterium. Classification (GTDB taxonomy): domain Bacteria; phylum Chloroflexota; class Anaerolineae; order Anaerolineales; family Villigracilaceae; genus Defluviilinea. The sequence goes on along the minus strand of DATFQC010000115.1, from coordinate 2,719 downwards.
AAGAACGCTTCCCTGCGCAACAGGAATGTGACTGGCGCGCCCCAATTCCAGGACAGATAATACGTTGTGAGTGGCTTTATCGACAGTGACATTTCCCTGCGTGGTAGTCAGTGCTTCCAGTTTAATTTCAGGTGAAGCCAACGCCAGTAAAAATGTGAAGGCGTCATCCACACCGGGATCGGTATCAATGATGATTCGTTTGGGATTCATAAGGTGATGTAGGGCTGAGGCTTATTCTTATTCAAAAGGGACGACCAACATCGTCTTCCCTACGCAATAAACCTATCCACTTCTTCTCTGGTGGGTAAGGATGGTTGTGCACCAAACTTCGTCGTTGCCAGCGCGCCGCAGGCGCATCCGTAACGGACAGCTTCTTCAAGTGATTTGTTGCTCAACAGCGCAGATGCGAATCCACCAATAAACGCGTCGCCGGCTGCCGTCGTATCGACCACCTGGACGTCGAAAGAGGGAATATGTTTTTTGATGTCTTTGTTGACAATCAACGCGCCATTGGCCCCCAATGTAACGATCACGTTTTGTGCGCCACCTGCGAGCAGAGCCTTTGCAGCTTTTTCGGCGGAGGAAATATCATGCACAGATTGATTGGTGAGTAAGCTGAGCTCGCTCTCATTGGGGAGAATGAAATCGGAGAGAGAAATCAGTTCCTCAGGCAGGGAACGCGCCGGGGCTGGATTGAGCAGAACGCGCAATCCGCTTTCCCTGGCTCGTTGGGCAGCTGAGGTTACTGCCTCAAGTGGAATCTCCAGTTGGATCAGGAGCAGTTTGTAATCGGAGAAGGAAACATTCGCCACATCGGTGGGACGTACCTGGCCATTGCCCCCGGGGGATAAGACAATGTTGTTTTGTCCAGTTGCATCGACCGCGATGATAGCAGTTCCTGTTGCAGATCCGGGGTTGATTTGAACATGGGAGGTCTCTACATTATTTTGTTTAAGATTATGGATGAGTTCAGGGCCGAAGCTGTCGTTCCCCACGCGACCCAGCATAGAAACGGAGGTACCCTGTCTGGCCGCGGCAACTGCCTGATTGGCTCCCTTGCCCCCGGGGATGATTTGCAAATCACTTCCGCTGATGGTTTCACCAGGTTGTGGAAAACGAGGTACCTGTACGACAAGATCGGCATTGAGCGAACCCACAACGAGAATATCAGGCATGGGCTGATTTTACTCGATTTGAATTTTCCCATTGGGTTTGGCATATAATTGTCGGGTTTTGGAGACCTAATGAAAAAGATCTGGCCCTTCTCATTCTATTTTCTTTACTTTACAGCGCTCTCTGCCCTCATGCCGTTCTTTGTCCTTTTCTATCAAAGACTTGGATTTAGTGGCGCGCAAATTGGTTTGCTCACCGGAATTCCTCCATTGATCACGCTGGTCGCGGCACCTTTCTGGACAGGGGTTGCCGATGCGAAACGCTGGCATAAGCTGGTGATGGGAATGGGCATTATGGTTGCAGTCCTATCCGTATTTTTACTCCCATCCTTCACAAGCTTTTTTGCCATTTTTATCCTGATCATTGTGTTCAATGTCTTTGTTTCCCCCGTTGCTGCTTTAGCAGATAGTGCGACTATGAATATGCTTGGGGAGGAGCGAGCTATGTATGGGCGCATTCGCCTCGGTGGCACGATTGGCTGGGGACTGTTCGCCCCGATTGCCGGTGCGATCGTACAGAACTATGGATTGAAGCTTGCCTTCTGGAGCTACTCAGCAATCATGCTGGTCAATTTTTTCGTGAGCCAGAGATTTGTGCATCGTTCACACGAAGAAAGCACCTCCAAGCCTGGCGGCCTCCGGGTCCTATTGAAGAAGCGTCGCTGGATCAATTTTCTATTCATTGCCTTTCTAGGCGGGCTCGGCACATTTGCTGCCAACGCCTACCTGTTTCCATACATGGCCGAACTGGGTGCCAAGGAAACAATTATGGGGTTTGCCCTTACGATTTCAACGCTGACTGAAATGCCTATCTTCTTTTTTGGGGATCGGCTGGTGAAGAGATTTACCGCTTATGGCTTGCTGACCTTGGCGCTGGTGATGGTTGCTGTCCGCTCCTTATTACTCGCTGCCGTAAGCACACCCTTGATGGTTTTGGTTCTACAAGCATTTGGCGGGATGATTTTTCCGGCTATGTGGCTGGCCGGCGTTTCTTATGCAGATGAAAACGCACCGGCCGGTCTGAAATCCAGCGCCCAGGGACTCTTTGGCGCCATGTCCTTTGGCTTTGGTTCGGCCGTGGGTGGATTTATGGGAGGATTGTTGCTGGAAAGCGTAGGTGGGCGCGGGATGTTTTTGATATTTGGAGTCATTGTTTTGGTGGGGCTGGTAATCGCCGAGGCCATCAGACGTTTCTTCCCCGACAAGAATGAACTCTCGCAAGTTGTCGCGAGTGATTAGCGACAAATAAGAATGGGTAGTTGCGATTCACGCAGCATAAAATTGACGGAACTGCCGACGGTCATTTCCTTCAGGATCGAGCCGCTGTAACCGCCCATGATAAGCAGATCAGCCTGGATCTCTTCGGTGGTCGCCTTTAGCATCTCGGCTGAATACTTGCGGTTGATGAAATCTGCTTCGATCTCGTTGAACTCAAGATAATTCTGCGCAAAACTCTGGGAGGAACTATCCAAATCTGTATCAGCCAATCCGGTCAGGATCGTTAATTTTGTTTGCCATTGCTCTGCAAGGTACGTGGCGACAAACAA
>DATFQC010000114.1:0-11147 GCA_035264425.1 Anaerolineales bacterium | reverse complement strand
TTCTGGAAAGGTCGCTCTCTTGCAGAGTGGAGTAGCTTAAATCCGCGCCCGTGAAATCTGACCCCATCATTAATACCCCGCGAATGGCGATATCAGAGAGTTTTGCATGACTTAGGTTGGCATCCATGATCACTGCATCTGATAATTCCACGCCGCTACAATCGGCATAACTAAGATCAGCCCCAGTGAGTTTGGCGCTGGATAATACGGAGCCTTTAAATTTTACATTTTTTAGATTTGCTTGAAAAAAAAGCGTCTCATAAAAAATGCATTTCGTCAGTTTCGAGTCACTGAAATTAACCTTTTCGAAATTTGCGCCACTTAGATCCAGTTTTGTGATAACGAGTTTGCTCAGGTCTGGAACCACTTTGGGATTCTCCTCCCGCCAGGTATTCCAGATTTCTACGCCCTGCCTGAGAATATCAACATGCTTTTTTTTTGCCATGATGCAGTTCCTTTGCTCTGAATTATTTTATTTCCCGTATGATTCACAAGGCTTTCGTATTCTGCCTTAAGTTCGTTAATTACCAAATACGTCCGCCTTGAGATTCAATGGTTAACATCGAATCTAGATCAAGCGTGGGAGTCTGCGAAAGTTGTAATACCATAATCCCTCCTTGCTCAGGGGTTGGGATTAAGCCGTTTTCACTGCGCCCGGCCAGGGATCCACGCCAGGTTTGCCAGCCCAGCCGTTCATAGAATGTCTCGCGGTCCGTTTCCAGGCAGGCGATGGCATACTCGCGGTCAATGTCACCTGCAAGTTTGCGCATGAGGGCGCTCCCGTATCCCTGACCCTGATAGGAAGGCAATGTTGCCACCGCATCTATGTAAGCTGTCTTCAAAAGCGATTCAGCTTTCGTTTGCAGCCAGCGCGTCGTCACTACCGCATGGCTTACCAGCACATCATGATGATAAGCAAGGAAGTGCCATCCGCCGGAGGAAATATACGTGAAAAGGTTTCTAAAATCCAGCTCCTGATGTGCCTCAACGCAAAGCTCGATGACTGCAGCGCGGATATGCTTGGTCAGTTCTTCGGTTCGGGCGGAGGTAATAACAATTGATTCAGTCATGGCTTCCATTATGTCTTCAGACTGATGTTATCAATGATTGAGAGAGAATTGAATAGCCTGGTCCATTGCCATGGATCGTCCATTTGTCCAGAGAGAAGTAAATTCCGTCTCCGTGACCATGGTCCGCAATCGAGTAATAACGTCAACGTATTCCATCTGTTCGTAGTCTGTCATGAGGCTGTTGATTTGTTCGCGCAGGAACTCTGCTGCGCCAAAAAGCTTTATCGCCCGTTGAGGTTCTTCCTCCGCCATCGCGAGATAACCAAAGCATTCCAATTGATTGGCAATCGCGGAGCGATTCCCCATATTCTGCCAACCCTGCAAAGTCTCAAAATAAATCTGCTTTGCCTCACTTATTTTTCCGGTATGACGGGCAATATGACCCAGTTCGCTGGTCATGATTAACCGGAAATTCCAGTTTCGAAGCCCGTTGAACACGGTCAATCCCTCTTCAAAATAGGTCTTTGCGGCCTCATAATTTCCTTGAATGCTCTCAGTCATACCTGTGCTAAGGTAGAATAATCCCGCCTGAAAGGATAAGGGCGCTTGTCGTACCAACTCCTTATATTTTGCGCGATAATTTTCCTTTTCAATTTGATCTCCCTTCGCTTCCGCGATCCTCGACTTGCTTTGATATGCCATGCTCAACCCCCAATAATCATCAACCTCTTCTGTAAAGATCAGAAAACTTTCCTCGGCCGCGTCTTCGGCAAATGGCGCACGGATGAAGGTTGTGGCTGTAAAGTACATTCCAAGGCTTAGGCCCAATACACGCTTGTCACCGGAAAGGCGTGCAGTGGCGATCGCATCCTGCAAATCCTGTATTACGATTGGCATATTGCCATGGCTCATCCCAACCATACCTTTTGCAAACAACGCCTTGGCTAATAGTTTTTGGCGCTCAAAATTTGTCGCTCCCATGGCAGGCGGCAAGGTCCGCACCTGATCGATGGCCGATTGACATAGCTGAAGACCATCATCCATGCGATTACCCATCCAGCCGGTTGCCAGGCAAAAATTCGCTGCCAAACGGATAGACCGCTCGACATGGTTATCCAAAGCCCACTCGACTGCTGTGCGCAGATTTTCAATTTCGTCGTCGGCTTGGTCTCGCCATGTGAATATGTTCTCGGTCCGGAAGACATTCCAAATATTTTCGGCAAGGTTATCAAAGTAGAAGAAATGCCGGTCACGCGCCCTCGCTACCTCTTGCGCGTCAAACAACTTTTCGCGGGCATATTGACGGATCGTCTCGAGCATAAAGTAGCGCATCTCATTGCCGCGTTCCTCGGTCACCACCAGAGATTTATTGACCAGCTGTTCGAGATGTTCCAACGCGTTCGCGTCATCTGCCACTGCTTCGAGAGCCTCCAAGGTCCAACCGCTGATAAATACGGACGCGGTTCGAAACAGTCGCTTTTCCTCGTCTGACAAAAGATCATAACTCCAATCGATCAGTGCGCGCAACGTTTGTTGACGGGGTAATGCGGTCCGACTTCCGCCAACAAGTAATCGAAAGCGGTCATCAAGGCGGGATGCAATTTGTTCGGGTGAAAGCAATTTGGTGCGCGCCGCGGCTAACTCGATCGCCAGCGGAATGCCGTCGAGGCGGGAACAGATTTGAGCAACGGAGGAGGTGTTACTTTCAGTCAGATGAAAGTTTGGATGGGCGGCAAGGGCGCGTTCCGTGAAAAGTCGCGTTGATTCTGATTCCGCCAAGGAAGGAACATGATATGCCACCTCGCCCGCGATGCCCAACGCCTCGCGGCTGCTGGCCAGGATCTTGAGTCCTGCGCATTGATGCAGCAGGTCATTGGCAAGGCGCGCACACGCCTCAATAAGATGTTCGCAGTTGTCAAGAATCAATAATATTTTTTTGTCACGTAGATAATCCATGAGTAATGATGCAAGTGGACCAAAGGGATGTTCCTGCAAGCCAAAGACTTGCGCCACAGTAGGAATGATTTGCGACGGATCGGCTAGTGGCGCAAGCTCAATTAGCCAGGTTCCGTTTGTAAATGAAGGCAGTTCCCCTCGAGCGATTTCAACCGATAGGCGCGATTTGCCTGTGCCTCCAGAACCTGTCAGTGTGACAAGCCGAGCCGAGGCCAGCAAGACTTTGATTTCAACCATTTCTTTCTCTCGACCGATGAAACTTGTCAGTTGAATGGGGAGATTGTTAGGAAATGCGTTCAGTGAATTGAGAGGCGGAAACTCTTGTGACAGATCCGCCACAATGAGTTGAAAGAGTCGCAAAGGTGTTCGTAAATCCTTGAGGCGATGCTCGCCTAAGTCCCGGAAGGTATTACCTTCCGGCAAATCGTTCTGCAGTAACTCGTGAGTGGGGTGTGAAAGTAGGACCTGCCCGCCATGGGCAACGGACATTACCCGTTGGGTGGACGCAATCGTGGCATACCCATCATATTTGCCCGAGCCATCTGATGATCTCAGTTCAGCGGCACCTGTATGGAGACCCATACGGACTTTGATGGGAGCTCTTTCCTGCCATACTTCTCGCTGTAATTCGCGCTGCGCGGCTACCGCGGCGCGTAAACCATCTTTGGCATTATGAAACGCGGCGCTAAAGGAATCACCGACAATTTGAAAAATATAACCGTTGTTCGTTTCAATTGCTTTACGCAGAATTGAATCATGACGGGCGTTGGCCAATGACATCGCTTCTGGATGTTCCTGCCATAAGCGGGTACTGCCTTCGATATCCGTAAATAAAAAGGTGACAGTGCCCGTGGGGAATGAACTCATAGCATTGATTCCGTCAAAACTTGAAGTGAATAAAGATGCGTCCGAAATTCTTGTCATCCTTTTCCACGCGATGGTATAGCTTTTTGATGTGTCCCTGATTCAAAAAGCGCAGAACCTTTTTCTTTAATTGCCCGCTGCCTTTGCCAGGGATGATTTCGACGAGTTCGATCTTGCGGTCAATAGCTTCTTCCACAATGCGGTTGAGTTCAGCGTCGATCTGGTCACCGCGATTGTAGATATCGTGCAGGTCGAGCTTAAGCTTTGCCATGATTTTTGTTGGGTAGAAAATCAAAAGGCGGGCGTTGGTTTAGTTTGATCAAGTTCGCGCCCATTTCGCCCACATATAACGCGCTGACCGAACCTGTATCGCAACTCAACCTCTGGAAATGATCGAGCGGCAGACCGAGAAAATGCGCGACAGCCAGCTTGATTGGGTCCGCATGGAATACAACGGCAACAATATCCTTGGGCTTGTTATGTTTTCTTACAATTTTTTCCAGGGTATCGGCGATGCGCGTTTGTAGGTCAATGAACGATTCGCCTTCCGGAAATTGGAAACGAGAAGGGGAGTGTTGCACAACCTTCCAGGCATTTGTGAGGCGCAAAACTTTCAATGATTTTCCCTGCCACTTGCCGACATTCGCGTCCATCAGGCCGGCTTCCTGAATAATCTCTACTTGGCGCGAGGTAGCGATTGGCGCAGCGGTTTCCATAGCCCGCTCCAGCGGACTCGAATAAATGGCTTTGATCGGGACCTCTTTCAGCGCTTCCCCCAACGCCTGAGCCTGTTTCTGCCCCCGTTCATTTAAGTGAATCCCCGCACTTTGACCGGGTAGCTTGCCTGTTTTTACAAAATCATTTTCGCCGTGTCGAATAAGGAGAAGGAGAGGCATCTATTTAATTTTCCGTTTCATTTCTTGAATTTGTTCTTCGTTCATGGCGGGAATATTATTCACCTTTGTGATTCCCAGCGCTTTCCTTTGGGCCTCTCGCCACATTTCGAGACGGGCGGTTACTTGCGCTTCATATCCCTCCTGGGAGGGCGAATAAAAATACGTCCCGAGTAATCTTTTCGGTAAATATTGCTGTGGAGTGAAATGACCCTCCTGCTCGTGGGGATAGACATAATCCTTGCCATGCCCCATGGCGGCGGCATCCCGGTTGCTATCCTGTAAATGACGTGGCACAGATACTTGTCCTTCCTCTTCGATCTTTTTCATGGCGTTAAAGTACGCGCCCGCACTGTTGGATTTTGGTGCGGTGGCAAGATAGAGAGTCGCTTCCACAATCGGATAAATCCCTTCGGGCAGGCCAATATAATCAAACGCCTGTGCGGCAGAAGACGCGACCACCAACCCCATTGGGTCGGCGAGGCCGATATCTTCACCCGCCAGAATGATCAAGCGGCGGATGACGAATTTCGGATCTTCGCCAGCGTAGATCATTTTCGCAAGCCAGTACAGCGCGGCGTCTGGATCGGAGCCGCGCACGGACTTGATGAAGGCGCTGATCGTGTCGTAGTGCGCGTCGCCGTCTTTGTCGTATAACACGGCGCGGCGCTGGATCGATTCCTGCGCGACATCGAGCGTGATATGAATCACTCCCTTCTTATTAGGAGGCGTTGATTCGACTGCCAGTTCCAATGCATTGAGCGCGTTACGCGCATCGCCGCTCGCCATTTCGATTAAGTGAAATCGGGCATCGGCGTCGAGAGTGATGTGCTTGTTTCCGTAGCCGCGTTCCTTGTCAGTGAGAGCGCGGTCGATCAGGATCCCCGTTTCCTCCTGATTCAAATTCCGCAACTGGAAAACGCGCGAGCGTGAGATCAAGGCCTTGATGACTTCAAAGTAGGGATTCTCAGTGGTCGCGCCGATCAGGGTCACGGCTCCATTCTCTACGTGGGGAAGGAGCGCGTCCTGTTGAGCTTTGTTCCAACGATGAACCTCATCCACAAAAAGAATCGTACGAAGGTTGTGCAGGCGCCTGCGTTCCAGTGCTTCCGCGATAATCACGCGCAAATCAGCTTTGCCCGCCAGGATAGCAGAGATCGTGACGAAATGACTCTTAGTGGTGTTGGCGATAACTTGTGCCAGGGTCGTTTTGCCTGTGCCCGGAGGTCCCCATAAGATGATCGACGAGAACAGTCGGTCGGCTTCAATGGCACGGCGCAGGAGTTTTCCTTCCCCCACAATATGTTCCTGCCCAATATATTCATCCAATGTGCGCGGACGCATCCGGGCAGCCAATGGTGCTTCCTGCTTCATACGTTCCTGCATGGCGTGATCAAACAGGTCTTCAGACATAAGGTGATTATAAAAGAGTTTTGTTATTCGGGAGTTCCGGGCGGTTGAAAAAGAAAAGGCTGTATTGCACAGCCTTTTCCGGAAACAGCGTTAAGATCTATTTGCCTTCTTTTTCGGATGGGTTTGCGCCCGTGCCACGCAGATTAACAACTCTCTTGAGGATGTCGAACCAGAATGGCGCGCCCTGTCTGGCTGCCAAAGCTGTGATAAAGATGCCCGCCAGCTTGAGAAGGATATTAGTCTGGTTATTTGACTGAGGAGGAGCGACACATTTACTGGTTCCAATAACTGGGATACCAAAAGCTTGTTGGGTGCTAGGAAATAATTGACAGTTGATATCAGAGAGAGCACTTCCCGTGCTGTCGTTGATTACCCAGCCCACTGGCAAACTAAGCCCACTGAATTGATCTCGAAAATCCCGTAAGGCCTGCTCGGGGTTGGACTGCATTTCTCCCTCTGGAAGTTGGAATTGTGAGGCGTTTTGGGCCAATATTTCCCGCACGGAGGGCTCGCGCCAGAGATAAAGCGTCAGGTTGATCGAGTCCACATTTAAGATCAAAGCCACTAGAAAACCGATGAGCAGCGCCATAGCTTGTGAATACCGTTTGAACACACCGCTGACACGATCCATCGAATCGTCAAACCATTTTTCCACACTTTTTCGAGCTTTGGCAAGTTTTGATTCGGTGCCGGTAACATACTCATCAATATTTAAAAACAGGGCATTAAGAGTTTGATTGACTTCCGGGCTAATCACACTCAGTGCTGCGACTCCTCGCCGAAGGCTGGTGAAAGCATCATCCCCTTTGGGAGCTTCCTTGTGTTTGAGAAGTTCATCGATATCTGCCTTGCGGTTCCTGGCTTCCTCCAGGGCCGCCTCAATCAAAGGACTTAAGTCCGGATATTTCAAAGCGAAGTCTTCTGCTCGCTTTTTTAATAAAGCGAGCGTGTTGTTCGTAAACGCTGTGCCTGCCTCGGTGGCTGCGGCGCTACGGGCAAGATCGGACAACAAATTAAGCTCAACGATCACTGCTTGGTCAACAGGTATTTTCGCATCTCTGTGAAGATCATCTCTGATTTTCAGGAGGCCCTGTTGAATGAGCGATGATTCTGTGCCGGCCGTGATCGCAATATCGAACAAAGCCAGTGAAAATTGCTGAGATGGTATGTAAGAGGGTATTTTTCTTTTTTCCTTGGTGAAGCCACGCAGGATGGGATATCGATAAAACCAGGTTGGAATTCGGGATGGTTCTTTTCTTTTTCTTGCCGTAAGGCTGCGGATCACGGGATGATCATAAAATTGAGCCTTGAGATTAGGGTTGGCGAGCATCTCATGGATGGCGTCTTCCATATCCCGGGCGCGCTTATCGAGTCGCGTACTGATCCATTCCTGGATTTGAATGATCGTCAGACTGAGCACGATCCAAACAAATATAATTCCTATTGCAACTTCGGCAATGGGGCCCAGATTCATAGGGTCCTCCTCGTTGGGAAAATTGAAGACGGTATCCGTTTGAGGCTTAGAAAGAAGCGATAGCGGCTTTCCTGTCAGTAAAGGTATCTATATACATGTCAAAGCCGCTGGTTTCAAACGCTGTTTTTGTTTCCGGCGATAAGTTTAGCAACTTCAAATGAGGTGATTTGTATGTTCCCGCGCTAATTCCTTTTTTCATTTGTTCATCACTGAGATTGGCTTCCGGGTTGATGGAACGGAGTTCATTAAATAGATTGTGAAATGCCCGTAACCCCGCGCTGCTCACAAACGGCGCATGCGATAAATCAACCAGGATGTAACGCGTTCCCTCGTTGATCAGATTTCTGGTTGTTGAGAGGAAAGTTTCGTACGTGGATGAGTCAATATTTCCGTCCACGTGCAATACTGTTATGGGAACACGCCCATTTTCCGTCGATACTTTGATTTCCATGATCTCCTCCGCGAGAGTAATTCATTTGGCAATTGGGATATCACTAGTATATAGAAGAGTGAAAGAAATATCAAGCCTTATGCATTGGGAGTTGAGGGCTCCAGCCGGTTTCGGTTGTGTGATTCATTGACGATATAAATGCCAATCAGCGCAGTGGCGCCACCGATTCCCTGCCAGATGCTTGGGATTTCCCCAAGGAGTGGGATCGCCAGGAGGGTTGTCACAATGGGCTGTAAGATCATTGTGGGTGAAACCACTGAAGCAGGCAGATGGCCGAGTGCATAGGCAAGCGACATATACCCGATCAATTGTGACACTACTGTGGTGGAAAGAAAGACCAGCCAGGTCTGTGTAGGATAGCCAGTTAAAGGGTATTGAAGAATTGTGTTCAAAATAAAAAGTGAAAAACTTGCGCTCACGCCGACAAACCAGATATGAATAATGGGGTCAAAATGAGTGCGGCTTCTTTCTGTGCAGAGAAAATATCCACCGTAGAAAAAACCTGTGAAGATTGCCATTGTATCTCCAACCCCAAAGCGCGGATGAAGAATAAAGTCGGTTCCCATGATCAGCGCCGCGCCCAGAAGCGTAATCGCAAGTCCGCGCCAAAAGCCAGATGTGAGTCTTTGCTTCAAAATGAACCAGGTTCCCAAGGCCACCCAGAGCGGCGCCGTGTTGCCCAGCAGAGTCGAGTTGGCTGCAGTGGTATAGGACAGCGAAGCTGTCCATAGGCCGAGGTCACAGGCGGTGAATACCCCAGCCAGCAAAGGAAATAAGATGGACCATGACTTGATGGATTGATTTCTTTTTATGCGTGGCAGGAAAAACGGTAATAACAAAATTATGGAGAAGAAGAGACGATAGAAGGCAGTGACCGGACCGGGTGCATTTGCCCAACGTACGAACATAGCGGAGAAACTGAGAGAAAAAATCCCGATGCCCAGTGCAATATAGGCAAGCAACGTCTTATCCATAGGACTGCTACGCTTGTTTTGAGTCATTGTGATGGGATCCGTAAGGTCGACTTGAAATACTATTGAACCTGGAGACGATCGAGAAACGCGGGAAGTTCTTGTAAGGTGGATAAACTCGCGTCCGGCTGGATCGAAAGCTGTTCCTCGGTCCTCTTGCCCGCGCGGCGGCTAATCCAGATGGCAAATAACCCAACGCTTTGCGCGCCGCGTATATCTGCATCCAAATTATCTCCAACCATGACTGCTTCGGACGGCAGGAAATACCAGTTTGAGAGCGCCAGCTCGAAGATGCGCCGATGGGGTTTACGATAACTGCAAGCCGCGGACGTGAGAATAAAATCAAAGTAGGTAGCAATACCAAAGCGGCGCGCCAGTTGCTGCACATCTTGATCGTCGCCCGCATTTGAAATCAAACCCATTCGATACCCATCTGCTTCAAGCTTCTTCAGGGTTTGTAGCGCGTCATTTTCGAGTACCCAGTTCGTTTGCGTGATGGCAAAAAGACGATCCAGCGCACCGCGAATGATTCCATCTGCAACATCCCTATAGCCCTTATCTTCCAACACATCGCGCAGGACAAAGGAGTAGCTTGTTTCAAGCAAATCTTTTTCACGTTTCCTGAAGTATTTATCGATCCGTTTGCGAAATTCGCGGGGAAATGTGGAAAGATTCAATTCCATACCTTGCTCGCGCAAATAAGTGGTGAGAGCTTCGTCTGCCTTAGCAGTGATGATCTCCCAGTTGGCGCGCTCATACATGAGCGTTCCACCCAGATCGAAAATTACTGCGCGAAGAAAGTTACGGGACATAATAATTTATTGTAAATCGTAGATGCAGGGGAGTGGTTATTTCTTTCCGTTACTCTCAGCCGGTGTTGCCGGTCGTTGTGGAAGTGCAGTAACGAGTACCTTATCGACCCGACGACCATCCATATCCACCACCTCGAATTTCAAACCATGCCACTCGAAATGGTCAGTGGATTGCGGCACACGTCCAAGCGACATCATGATAAACCCGCTCAACGTCTCGTATTCGCTTTCATGAGGCAGCGGAGGCATCTCGAATATCTCTTTGAACTCATCAATTTCCAGCATCCCATCAAGCAACCATGAGCCGTCCTGTCGTTGTGTGGCTTGTGGCTCATCGATTTCCATTTCACCAACAATCTCTTCGAGAATATCGTTGATCGTCAACAGTCCTTGCAGCGCTCCAAATTCATCGATGACGAGCAGAATATCTGTCCCTTTTTCTTTGAGGATTTCAAGCGCCTTGGATGCAAACATTGTTTCCGGCACAAAGAAAGCCGGCTTAAGCAAGTCTTTTAAGACGATGGGCTCCCCGTTTAGACTTCGTACAAGCAGGTCTCTTGCCTTCACAATTCCCACGATGGCATCCAGTGAGCCCTGGCGCACAGGAAAACGTGAGAGGTTGCAGCCCTCTATTTTCTGGCGTATCTCCTCCACGGAGTCATTAATATCCAGCCAGACGATATCTGGGCGCGGCGTCATCAGGGAATAAACGCGCTGATCTCCCAGGCTGAACACGCCTTCCACCATATCCTGTTCCGCTTCCTCAAAGACGCCTGCCTGGGTTCCCTGATCAATCAGCAACTGGATTTCCTCTTCCGTAACCAGTGGTTCCTGGCTTACTTTTACACCCAGCATTCGCAAAACGGATTCCGTAGAAAATCCCAGGAATCTCACAAATGGATGAAAAATCCTCGAGATGAACATCATCGGTTTTGCAAAGAATGAGGAAACGCCTTCCGGGTCACGCAGAGCCAGTCGCTTGGGGACAAGATCGCCAAGAACGAGGGATAAGTAAGTAATCGGCACAACACCGACCAATAAACCGATCACGGCACTATAAGGCTCCAGGACGGGATATCTGCTCAGCTGGGCATCGATCCATAGGCCAAGTGTTGAGCCAGTCAACGCACCAAGCAGCAAGTCGATGGTTGTAATACCCACTTGAGTGACCGAGAGAAACTGGTTCGGGTTTTCCGTTAATTTCAAGGCAATGCCAGCCCGCTCATCACCTTTGTTTAACTCATTTTGCAATCTTGCTTTCTTTACGGAAAGCAAGGCGGTCTCAGCCGTGATCAGGATCGCA
>DATFQC010000113.1:0-7748 GCA_035264425.1 Anaerolineales bacterium | reverse complement strand
GAAGAAGCGCTGCGGGAATCAGAAGAGCGCTACCGAACTTTGTTCGAGTCAATTGACGAAGGCTTTTGTATTCTCGAGAAAGTGCAGGATGATGTCAGTGAGAAATTAGATTTTCTCTATGTGGAAGCCAACCCGGCATTTGCCGATCAAGCTGGTGTAGGCGGTGTAATGGGGAAAACAATCCGACAAGCCTTCCCGGGCGAACCGGAGGAATGGTTCGAGACCTATGACCACATTCTGAGAACCGGCGAGCCGATGAAGTTTGAACGCGGACTGGTTACTCAGGAACGCGTTCTAGAACTCTATGCCCTTCGAGTCGAAGATGGGACAAACCGTCGTGTTGCAGTCGTTTTTAATGACATCACCGAGCGCAAGCAGGCTGAAGAAGCTCTGCAAGCCCTTAATCTTCAACTGGAAACACGGGTGGTAATGCGCACAGCTGAGTTACAGGAGAGCCAGAGAAGATTGCAAATCCTTTCCCAGCGCCTGGTGGAAGTACAGGAGGAAGAGCGGCGTGCCATCGCTCGTGAGCTGCACGACCGGGTAGGGCAGAGTCTCTCTGCGTTGAATATCAATCTCATTATTATGAGGAATCAGCTTTTGCCTGACTCTCTCGAGCGGGTTGCCTCGCGGTTCGACGATTCGATGCACCTCGTGGGCGAAACGATCACATTGGTGCGCGATGTAATGTCGAACCTGCGCCCGGCTGTACTCGATGATTATGGTCTGGAAGCGGCTTTACAATCCTATGTGGATGAATATAGGTCTCGCTATGAGATTAAGGTCGTATTGGAAAAATCTGCTCAACCCATCCTACGGCTGGGTCCCAGCATTGAAATGACGTTTCTGAGGATTGCGCAAGAGGCGTTGATGAATATTGCTCGTCACGCAAATGCCAGCCAGGTGACCCTTTCCTTATGGCAGGAGGGTGATTCTATTTGTATGACCATTCAGGATAATGGCACTGGGATTGTGTCGTGGCAGGAGGCAAACCGTCCGGGCAGTCATGGGTTGACCATCATGCGCGAACGCGCCGAAGCCTTTGGTGGAAACTTAAAAGTAAGCTCTGTGCCTGGTCAGGGCACCCGGGTCGAGATGAGCATCCCAATTAGGAAAGGTAACCAAAATGAGGTTGAAAAGGAGATACTCGAATGATCACAGTCATACTGGCAGATGATCACACGGTTCTGCGCGATGGGTTGCGTTTTCTGTTGGAAGCCGCGGGCGATATTCAAATATTATCCATGGCAGCCAATGGACAGGAAGCAGTGGACCAAGCGACCCTGCATTGCCCGGATGTGATCGTGATGGACATTTCCATGCCGATCATGAGTGGTATTGAAGCCACGAAACACATCTGCAAAGTTTGCGAGAATACAAAGGTTGCCATTCTTTCCATGCATCATACGACAGAGTACATCCAGCGCGCGTTGGAAGCTGGCGCGGTTGGGTATCTGCTAAAGGACTCGGCCGGCGCTGAACTGGTGGCTGCCATCCGGGCGTTGCATGACGGAAAACGCTATCTCAGCAAAAAGGTTGCTGGGACAATTACCGAGGAAATGTGGAGTCGTAAAAAAAATGATCTAAATGGGTTGATTAACTAGTAAGAGGCTGCCTGATCAGAGTTGTTTATTTCTTACGATATTATTTTTATACTTTCAATCCTTCAAACTCCTGCACAACCTGCTCTTCCAGCTCTTGTGAAATCGATTCCAATGGTAGCCTGACGGCCCAGCGGGGAAAGCCGTGCAGGCGGTGCAGCAAAACTTTCAACGTCGGTGGGAAGGGCGGATATTTATCAAGGATGTCGCGTTGTGCTTTCACCCGCGCGCGAGCTTTAGATGGATCTTGCCCGTCATTGATTAAATCCCATATCTCACGCAGATCGGGCGAAATGATATTTGCAGGCGCAGTGATGCAGCCCGCGGCTTTATTTTGCATGGCAAGTTGTAGATAGGAATCTGTACCAGTCAGTACCACAAGATCTGAACCGAATTTTTCGCCAAGATTCCGTGCAAGATCAGCATCATGAGAAGAATCCTTAATACCAGCAAATTGTGCGGGGAAAGCATCCTTCAACCGTGCGAGCAGCTCTATGGAAAGACCAATTCCCGCCACATTTGGAAAGTGATAACCAAGCAAATGTCCATTCGAGGGAACTGCTTTTTTGATCACTTCACTGAACCACGCGAACAAACCGTTGTCGGTCGCTTTACGAAAGTAATAGGGTGGGACAACTAAAACACCATCGTAACCAAGATCAAACGCAAGTTTTGTTAAGTCAATCGTTTCTGAAAGACTCGGCGTGCCTGTGCCAGCGATCAGGCGGAAACCTGGCATAGACTCACGCGCCTCACGAGCGGTACGCATCAGCATTTCGCGTTCCGTTGGAGAAAAGGATGGTCCCTCCCCGGTTGTGCCAAACAGCACGATCCCATGACAGCCCCGCGAGGTAAGAAATTGCATCAAAAGGGGAACGGATTCAAGGTCCAGGGATAGATCGGAGTTTTCGCGCAGCGGAGTCACCGCCGCGGCATAAACTCCAGCGAGAGGGTGTTGGGATGTCATAGGTTCTCCTTTAAGTCGTGAAAAGCCTTCTGCGGACCAGAGTGCGTACTGGCGCTACCGTGTAGCTGCTCGTGATTACTTCTTCCTCTTTGTGCCTTTATCCGGACTGCTGCGCTTGTCAGAACGCGGCTTGCGCGCGGGCTTTTTGACTCCTTCATCAACGAACGTGCGCGCTGCAGCCTCCGGTGGCTGAAGGGTTTCACCTTCCTCCACAAGATAACGTTGATGATCAAGTACCCACAAATATAAATCACCTTCTGTCTTCCCGGGAAAATCTTTTAAGATGTCAGTATCGCGGATTACTTTGACAACTGGTAGATAAACATTATCATACCAGTGCGTGATCGCTTCTTCCTCAGAAATATCGCGCTTCCAATCAAGACCCATGAAATAGCGATGCACAGCAATATGTTCCAGCATGCGATCAAAACCATCTGGAATAGTGACCTTGATGTTGGCATCTGGTCTCAACGAATCGAGGGAAGTGCGCTCAAGAAAATTGACTTTATTGCCTAAAATCTCCAGATCCTCGAGCCTAAGATTGGGTGTGAGATTGACCCGCGTGGCGCATTCGCGCACTTCCGCTTCGATAAAGATCTGTCCCTGCTCGCGCGCCACCGAGACCCGGTGATGCCCATCCACAACGAAATAGACCTCACCAACTTTATACAAAACAACAGGGGGTAGGCTGATCTCCTGATAAAAAGCACGATTGACGCTTTGCCAGCGCGCGGCAAGTTTATCACTGGCTGGCAGGAAGACACGGTCAAATTCGTGATAACGGTTCAGGCTCCCCGCAATTTGCTCGACGCGCACAGTTTGCATTCCCCGATAAATAGGACCGCCTACATGCAATTTTTCCTTGATCTCATCATAAGAGAGCAAAGTAGTAGGCTGACCAGAGAGAGTTGCCCATGCTCGATTCATAAAAGCTTTAAAGCGCGCCCGTTGAAAATCCGCGCGGGCTTGTTCTGAAAATTGATCTACCATAATTTATTCTTTAAATATTATTGCTTCTTTCTGCGCGCCCAAAACCATCGTTGGAGAGGAATTTTCTTGTCAACCCCAAATGGGTGTATCACCAGGCGCCATTTTCAATGGCTGATTTCGATAATCTTATAAGGGAAAACGTTGATAATCTTCGTCAGGTCGTGAATGCTTTCGGAAGGTGATAGATTGCGGCGCTGGAAATGCGTGTGACCATGAAAATGATAACGCGGCTGTGCGATGCGCAGGAGCCAGTTGATTGCTTTTAATCCCTGATGAGCCAGGCTTTCTTCATCGTGGGTGCCAAAAGGCGGCGAATGAGTAATCAGGATATCAAGTGAACGGCCATAATTCAGTTTGTTTAATAATAAACGAGGCAGCAGGCGAAACGCTCTCAGGTAGGCTTCAGTTTGCGAATATTGATTTGTTCCATTAGGACGGTAGCGGATGGATCCGCCAAAGCCGCCGATCAAAAATTTCTTAAAACGAACCAGCTTCAAATCCAGGTTCGAACCGCCTTCTACACGGGCCAGGCTGCTATCAGGATTGTAGATGGGGTCATGGTTCCCGGGGACATAAAATAATGGGATATTCAAAAGGGTCAACAGATTTTCAAGGTACGGATAAGGCAGGTCTCCACAGCCCAAAATTAGTTCAATCTCGCTAAAGTGACCGCTTGAGCAAAGACTATAAAGACGTTCGACAACTTCATCACTTACTGCAAGAATTTTCACAATGGGCGTATTCTGCCTTAGAACGAGGTTCCTTGCAAGGGATTTTATGAGGAACTGCCGAATTGGCGCACGAAATTGAAATGTTACCACCTCCTAAGCGGTTGTCAAAGCACGCACAGCAAACTATAATCTATCAAATTAGGAGACACATAACTGGAAACAAGAATATTTCCTGAATTATCAGATGACCAGGGTGACGAAGGCTCTCCGCCTCCGCGCCAGCTTCAGGCGGGTGTCACACTTACCAAGCGCTATCTGATTCAGGATGTGATTGGTGTTGGCGGCATGGGCTCGGTTTACCGCGCCCGTGATATGCATTTCCCAAATGTGACGAAATTGGTGGCCGTTAAGGAAATGATTAATACGGCCCCTGATCCTCTGGTGCGTGAGACGATTATTCAGAATTTCGAGCGGGAAGCAAATTTGCTGGCCACGCTGCACCATCCCTCCATTCCCCGTATTTACGATTATTTCACCAAGGAAAGTCGTTCCTATCTGGTGCTTGAGTTTATTCATGGCAAAGATATGGAAGCGATCATCAACGAGACTAACGGTTTTCTGCCCGAACATCAGGTGCTGACCTGGGCTGTTGAATTATGTGACGTGCTTGATTATCTGCATAAACATAAGCCTGATCCTATTATCTTTCGGGATATGAAGCCCTCCAATGTGATGATCAATCAAATGGGCGATATTATCCTGGTGGATTTTGGGATCGCCAAAACGTTCCAATCCGGGATCAAGGGAACGATGATTGGCACCGAGGGATATTCGCCTCCCGAACAGTATCGCGGGGAAGCTACGCCTGCCGCGGATATCTACGCTCTGGGAGCCACTCTCCATCATGCGCTGACACGCCGCGATCCACGCCTCGAACCACCGTTCTCATTCTCAGAGCGCCCCATCCGGCGTATCAACGCGAATGTTTCCAACGAAATGGAAGCTGTTGTCAACATGGCGTTGGAATATAACCCGGAGAGTCGCTTCCGTAGCGCGGTGGATGTGAAACAGGCTCTCACCACGGTGGCACGCAAAACGGGGGCGCTGATCCATGCTGCCCCGCTGACCGGGCCAATGAATGCAAGTGGTATCAAGCCGCTGTGGTCCTTCAAATGTGAAGATGAAATTCGCGGGACGCCGGTAATCTTTCAGGGTCTGCTCTACATTGGTTCCTATGATAATAATCTTTATGGGTTGAATGCGGCCGATGGAAAATTCCAATGGAAATATCCAACCGATGGTGGCATCGTAACACGCCCGGCTGTGTTCGATGGCAATGTTTACTTTGGCTCAGAAGATAAACGTCTGCATGTGATCAGTGCCCGCACGGGCAAAGTGATTTGGACGTATTACACGAATGGCCCCATTCATTCTTCCCCGCGTATTGCGGAAGGTCATGTTTTTTTTGGTTCTGACGATGGTTATATCCATGCCGTCAACCTGAATACCGGTCGCATGGCCTGGAGATTTGAGACAGCAGATTATGTCCGCTCGACGCCATTCGTGGCGCGCGACCTGGTATATACCGGTTGCGAAAGTGGAGATTATTATGCTGTGGATTTCCGCGGCGAGTTGAAGTGGCGGTTCCATGCCAAACGCTCGATCACTGCATCTACTGTGGGAACAGAGCAAGCCTTATATTTTACATCTATGGATAGTACGCTTTATGCTCTTGATCCACGTAATGGCTGGGTGCTCTGGCGGTTTCGTCTGGGCAAAGCCTCCATTAGCACACCCTGCACCATGGATGATCTGCTCTTTGTAGGCGCATCAGATGGATTTATCTATGCGGTCGAAACCAGAAGCGCGAAGGAAGTTTGGCGTTTTCGGACGGAGCATCAGGTAAATAGTTCACCAGTTGTGTATAAAGATTCACTCTACTGTGGATCAGTGGATGGGTTTCTCTATTGTCTGGAATATCGGACTGGCCGCTTACGCTGGAAATTTGGCACAGGGGGAGCGATTACAGGCACGCCGTTGGTCTATGATGACATTGTGTATGTTGGTTCTACAGATCATCAAATCTATGCATTGCTTGCCTGAAAAGGAGTTCTTGTGGACAAATTTTTCCGCTGGTTAACTGGCAATAAACAAACAACACCCACCCCTGCGCAGGATGTTGCAAATACTGCTCCTCTGTCTGAACAACAGATACAGGCTATTGTCAGCAATCAGAATCCACGTTTTGATCTTCAGCAGCTTATTTCCAGTTGCGGGCAATCGGTCGGCAAGCAGCGTGAACTGAACGAAGATAGTTTGATAGCCATGACAGCGACAATGGCAGGCAATTCCGGGAACCTGCCTTTTGGTCTTTATATTGTTGCCGATGGGATGGGTGGACACCAATTTGGAGAAGTTGCCAGCAATGCCGCCATCCGCACCGTAGCAGGCTATATTTTGCGCAAATTTCATCCTTATCTCTTTCATATCAAATCGGATACGATGGATGAATCGTTTCAAGAGATCATGCAGGCGGCGGTGAGTGAAGCTCAGCGCGCCATTCAACGCGAGGCCCCGGGCAGTGGGACAACATTAACAGCCGCGCTGGTCGTCGGTCAACAAATCACGGTTGCTCATGTGGGAGATAGTCGTGCTTACTTTATTTATCCAGACGGGCGAGTCGAACCGATCACGCGCGATCATTCCCTTGTAAAGCGTCTCGAAGAACTGGGCCATATTACCCCGGATGAGGCCGTGAATTACCCTCACCGCAATGTGTTATATCGGGCGCTTGGTCAGGGTGAAATCCTTGATCCTGATATTTTTACTCTCGGGTTTCCCCAGCCTGGTTATTTAATGATTTGTAGTGATGGCTTATGGGGCGTCTTAACAGAGCAGGACCTTGTCCGTTCTATTAACGAGGCGCCTACCCTTCAACGTGCGTGTCAAAACCTCGTCAATGCAGCCAACAGTGCCGGTGGACCGGACAATATCAGCGTTATTATGGTTCAACTGCTCGGATAGTTATGTTGCCCAAGCAGGATTATTATGCTCTTCTCGGTGTAGCCCGGAATGCCTCACAGGAAGAGATAAAGCGCGCTTATTTCGAGGCAGCGCAAAAATTACATCCTGACAAAAATACAGCTGCCGGGGAGACCGAGTTGTTTTTGGGTGTTCAGCAGGCGTATGAAGCACTTTCGAACCCCAAGCGGCGGAGTCAATACGACGCTACATTGCCACCTGAAGAAAAACGTTCCCTGCCGTATACCCATAATATTTTCTTTAGTCGTCCAAATCTGGTTCATTTAGATGAACCGCAAATGCTCTATTTCATTTTGGAACTGGATGCACCTGCGGAGGCTCGTGAGTCCCCATCTCCGCCCCTGAATGTATGTCTGGTATTAGACCGTTCAACATCCATGCAGGGCGAAAAAATGGATATTGTCAAAGCAACAGCCATCCAAGTTTTGCGTAATCTCAGACTCCAGGATATTTTGAGTGTAGTAGCGTTCAGCGACC
>DATFQC010000112.1:0-4002 GCA_035264425.1 Anaerolineales bacterium | reverse complement strand
TGAAGGGATCCGGAGGTTGATCCCCATTTTCCTCAAAGGATTTTTGTATCTACAAAATGGCTGGGTTCTTTATCTTAGCATCACTGGCTGGCTGGCGGGCATCGGCTATGTTTGGGTAAAGCGAAAAGCATTTGAAGATATTCATCCATTGATCCTAATCGCCCTCATCAATTTACCTATAGAAGTCATCCTGACTACTGTCTCGGGCCGTTCGATACTTCATTATTATCTTACGCCGCTACCAGTCATGGCGATCCTGGCAGGAACATTAGTTTATAGCCTGCCATTCCTGGTTGAAAGGATCTCGCGCTCGGCTTCTCCAAAGATCCCGCGTTGGGTTCCAGTAATCATACTGGCACTTGTTCTGCTTGGTCAGTTGGGACAGGTTAAATATTATCCTCAATACGTGCGTATCTTGAGCGACAACGATTATGCTCCCGTAATTGATTATATTGCAACAAACACAGATGAGAATGATCAGGTATTGCTCATCGGTGCAGAAAGCGTCGTGAATTTTCTGGCACGCCGCGAGGCGCCCACCCGCTATGTCTACCAATATCCGCTCGCATTATTGGGACGGCGATCCATGTTCGAGGAATATTTCAACCAAATCATAAACAATAAACCTGCTTTGATCATCGATACGCGCGGACGACCTCGCCTGGTCGATAAACTTTATACGCCGTTGCAAAAGCGATCCCAAATTGTGCGAGATGGCGTCAAGTATCTTGGAGAGCATTATAAACAGGTCGCTCAATTTGATGAATGGATTGTATATAGATTTATTGGAAAATAACTCCTCTTTTAGCTCAAGCTGCCTCTCTTGACGACAATCCCTACACAATACCAGCGTCGCCGTCCTTCGAGGCTGCTACCCGAACGATAGCACTGGGAGCAGAAGACGGTAGGTTTATCTTATGATACACTTGTTCTACTTTTGTAAGTAGCAAACAAAATCTTATTTGAAAAGAGAATTACGTTGAGCATGGAATCATTGCCGGAATGCTCAATAAAGTACATGTATTATGCAATCGATTGTTGCCATTGATATAGAGACCACAGGATTGAGTGAAGAACGGGATGCCATTATCGAGATCGGCGCGGTGAAGTTCAAAGGTCATCGCGTCGAAGAGGAATGGTCGACGCTCCTCAACCCCAACCGGCATATCCCTGAATTTGTCTCCGGGTTGACAGGAATCACTGATGCGGAAGTACGCAATGCCCCGCGCTTCCAAGAGGTTGCGGTGGAGCTTGAGGCGTTTGTTGGTAACGCGCCCGTCGTTGGACACAACGTTCGTTTTGATCTGGGCTTTCTGCAACGAGCAGGACTCTTTCAATACAACGAAGTGGTTGACACATACGAACTGGCGTCCGTGTTAATGCCCACGGCCAGCCGATACAACCTGGGCGCGCTTGGAAAACAACTGGGTATCCTCCTGCCTGCCACCCACCGCGCACTGGACGATGCCAAAGTGACTATGGCCGCGTTCAATCGGCTCTTTGAAATCGCACGTGAGTTGCCGCTCGAGGTAGTCGCAGAAATTATCCGCTTGAGCGAGCCGCTGGAATGGGATGCAGCCTGGTTATTCCAGGAAGTAATTCGGGCCCGGTCAAAGGAGGGAGTCCAATCGAAGAAGGTTAAAAAGAAGGATGTAGGTGTGTGGTTCGACGAGTCGAAGTTCCCACCGCTGGCAAATCCAGAAAATCCCATTCCGCTGAATCCCGATGAAATCGCTTCCGTGCTTGAATATGGCGGACCGTTCGCACGCTATTTTGCTTCATTCGAGCAGCGCCCCGAACAGGTCGATATGCTTCGGGCAGTAACCAATGCGCTTTCATACGGGAATCATCTGATGGTTGAAGCGGGAACGGGCGTTGGAAAATCCTTTGCATACCTTGTGCCCGCCGCGTTGTTCGCGTTACAAAATAATACGCGTGTGGTTGTTTCTACGAATACGATCAACTTGCAGGATCAACTTATTCAACGCGACCTTCCGAATCTCAGTCAGGCGCTGGATCTTGATTTTCGTTTTGCAGTGTTAAAAGGACGTTCAAATTATCTTTGCCCGCGGCGTTTGGAAAACCTTCGTCATTACGGCCCGCGTACCAAGGATGAAATGCGCGTGCTTGCCAAGGTAATGGTCTGGCAATTGAACAATCAAAGCGGGGATCGCAGTGAGCTGAATCTCACCGGTCCTACAGAGCGTGAGGTTTGGGTACGGGTCTCTGCGGAAGATGACGCGTGTACCACTGAAACGTGCATCAAACGCACAGGCGGCGCATGCCCGTTCCATCGCGCAAAGACCATGTCACAATCCGCGCATGTGCTCGTTGTCAATCACGCGTTGCTTTTATCGGATGTCGCAACGGGCAGCAAGGTATTGCCGGAATACGCGAATCTGATCATTGACGAAGGCCATCATCTCGAATCGGCAACAACCAACGCGCTTTCGTTTAAACTGAATCAATTTGACTTGGAACGGATGATGAAGGAGGTTGGCAGTTCGAACGCCGGCGTCCTCGGACGTTTGCTGACGGAGACTCAGGAAGCTCTCCGGCCCTCGGACTTTGGCTTACTTCAGCAAAAAGTCAGCCGCGCCACTGACATGGCGTTCCGTATCGAGCAGATGAACCGCGAGTTTTACAATATCGTGGGTGAATTCGCGCGACTCCAACGCGAAGGACAACCCCAATCTAATTACTCGTGGCAAATGCGCGTCCTCCCTTCCACACGGACATTGCCTGGCTGGGATGAGGTGGAGATTGCGTGGGATACGACCGGCGAAACATTCCGTATGTTGATGATCTCTCTTGCAGAGATTTACAAAGGTGCGGCAGAGTTGTATGCAGAGGGATATGAGAATCTCGAAGACGTCATGGGAGATCTTAGCAACCTGGCACGCCGACTCACGGAGGCAGAGACTAATATTTCCGGCATGATTAGCAAGCCCAATACGGGTATGGTCTATTGGATCGAGGTCCAGCCGAATGGAAATAGACTTTCTCTAAATGCCGCGCCACTTAGCGTTGCCTCACTCGTTGAAAAATATTTATGGCATGAAAAACGCGCTGTCATCCTCACCTCTGCCACATTGACTACCCATGGCGAATTTCAATACCTACGGAATACTCTGGGCGCCGATGAGGCAGACGAAATGCAGCTTGGTTCGCCTTATGATTACGAAAACGCGGCATTACTCTATATCGCGAACGACATTCCTGAACCAAACGTCAATGGCTATCAGCAGCAGCTTGATCGCACTCTCATCGCCACTGCCAAAGCTACGGGCGGACGGATGCTTGTGTTATTCACATCCTATGCAGCGTTGAAAAAGACCGCTCAAACTATTACGGGACCATTGGCGCGTGAGGATATTTATGTTTATGAACAAGGCGATGGGGCCTCCCCGAATGCGCTCCTTGAATCCTTCAAGGCAACGGAGCGCGCCGTGTTACTTGGTACTCGTTCTTTCTGGGAAGGCGTGGATGTGCCGGGGGCATCGTTATCCATTGTCGTACTGACAAAACTTCCTTTTGATGTTCCCACAGATCCACTGATCGCGGCGCGCTCTGAAATTTATGAAGACTCGTTTCAGCAATATTATCTACCTGAAGCCATTCTAAAATTTCGCCAGGGATTTGGGCGCCTTATCCGCACGGCATCAGATCGCGGTGTCGTCGCCATTCTTGATCGCCGTGTATTAACCAAACAATATGGGCGGCTGTTTCTGGAATCATTGCCACGCTGCACCGCTCGGCAGGGACCTGCAACAAATCTCGCGCGCGAAGCTGGGAAATGGCTGGGGATATAGTTTCTTGATTGGAAGACAACAGAAGATGTAAAATATCGGGCATGCCGAATCCATTTACTTCTCAAAAGGTGAACAATCTGCGCAGTTGGCGCGCCCAGCTTAATTTGACCGTTCTCAGCTCCTATTTCTATGCTTCCATGGAGTGGCTGTTTTTCGCGACCAAGCCCTCTTCCCTGTCGCTTTTGTCATC
>DATFQC010000111.1:0-5189 GCA_035264425.1 Anaerolineales bacterium | reverse complement strand
AAGGAGAAAATGTTCCGCAGGAGGAGTCAGATATAGCTTGCGCGGATCATAAAATCCACAATCGGTCGCACTGCCTGACATTGGGCATCTTCCATCTTCTAGTCTCAGTAGGAAAATAGCGCGGGAAAAATGGATCAAGCTTTCGTCGTAGCTGTGAAACGCACAGGAAGGTGTAGCCTTTAAGGCAACATCCAAAATGCGTGGTAGAGCATCCGTGACATCGGTAGAAGTATTCATATTTACAATTTTCTTCCCATACAGAGTCTCAAGAACACGGCGGATCACTGTCATGCCGGTGACGGGATCTTCGATTCCGTTTTTGATGCCCCCACAGCTTTCATAAAGAAATCGCCAGTAGATCGCGAAATGATAAGGAACCTCTTGATAATCTCTATTCAGATCCCCTCCAAAAACTCCGTCTGCACCGATAAAGGAATTTGCCCTTGTCAAATAACTTCTCAAGCGCGTGGATGGTTCAAATTGCACCGCGGGTTGGCCGACAAGGGAAGCGAGTACAGCTGTTCCTTCGGTAAAAAGCTCCCACGCTTTATTTTCGCCTGCAATGTTCCCTGTTTCTCCAAAATGCAGGCTAAGGTTGCGTTGCTGATTATGGAACAATTCATGATGGAAGACGCTCATAATGCCATCGGTAAGGGTGGAATATTCCCCGAAACTTCCGTCCACACGAATTGATATCATGGCATGCCCGAGATTGGGGGCGGACCCGTGAAACCATGTGTAGTATTCTCCGAGGGCTACGCTCAGCGTCTTGGGATCTTCGTCCGTTCGATAATTTGACCATTCTGCATACCAGGGAAAACCCCAAAGAGTAGTCTGTGTTTTGAACGCCTCCACCATGGCTGGGATCAGTTCCGTTTGGATATATCTTCCTACATCCTGTCTTGGGATTTGCGTATCCTGGTCTCTCAAATCTGCCTGAAAGGGAACCATGTCGTAATAGTAAATAAGCAACTCATTTGGAGCCGCATTGGGGGATGCCTCCAATACTTTTGGAAGCGGAACGCGCCATTGATTCTCCATGAGGAAGGCATATTCCTCATGCAGCTCTTGTAAAATGTTTCCCTGTGAATCCAGCAATGTAAGAGAATAACTATAATAATCTGTTGGTGTTCGAATTGATTTCTGCCGTTGCTTGAGAAACTCTTGAAACGCGATATGAAAATCCACTGAACCTGATTGCTGAGATTCGGCTGAATAGGGAATGAATTTGGTGTCTTCCCAAAGTCGGATTTTGTTTGTATTCTTTCTGCCCAGATCGGGATTACTATGTTGCGTATCAATAGTCAAACGGACATACAAGCCTGACTTTGGCACTGCCAGATTTTCCAGTGAGAGCAGCAGGGTCCGCTCAAAGCCGGGCGTGAGAACGCCGTTTCGGTTCAGGACCAGATGCGGAATCTTCCGTCCTTGAGTGGCAGGCACGCTCACTTTCTTTACATTTTCTGCTTTGAACAAGATCGTCGCGTTGTTGCTTGCTTTCAGCGTCACCTTAAGGCCAGGCAATGCTAATGCCAGGTTCACCGGGTCTCTTTGAGGCATCGCTTTTGCAGCAGGTACAGCGGTACGCGTCCCAGTACTCCCTAGCATTGTAAATATCAAGAACAGATTGTTTAAGAACAATATAGTACGCATCGAACTCTCCTCAGTTAATCTCTCTCCATACTAAAGAGGAGCTGTCCCATAGACGTCCCACGGTGCGTCCCACATTGGAGCTTTATCAGAAATCGCTATAGAATTTTTGTCAAAAATACTTTCAATGGTAAGATTAACATATGCGACTCAATCTTGCTTTAGCCCAAATTTCTACCAGCCTCGGGGATGTCCAATGCAATCTCGATAAGCATTTGAACTATATAGAAATGGCTAGGAAACAAAAAGCGGACCTGGTCGTTTTCCCTGAACTTTCTTTGACAGGTTATGTCTTGCAGGATCTGGTTGCCACGGT
Source organism: Anaerolineales bacterium (assembly GCA_035264425.1). GTDB lineage: Bacteria > Chloroflexota > Anaerolineae > Anaerolineales > Villigracilaceae > Defluviilinea. The sequence goes on along the minus strand of DATFQC010000111.1, from coordinate 3,223 downwards.
TGCCCATAAGCCCACGGAAGATGATCCTATTTTCAAGCCTCTCCTGGAGGCCAGTCAGAATCTGGACCTTGTCGTTGGTTTTGTTGATGAAGACTCACGTCACCGCTTTTACATTGCCTCGGCCTACCTCTCCGGCGGACGCGTTCTCCACGTTCATCATAAAGTTTATCTACCTACGTATGGACTGTTCGATGAAGGGCGCTTCTTCGCCTGGGGAGATTCGGTGCGTGCCTTCGATACACGTTTTGGACGTGCTGGTCTCTTGATCTGCGAAGATTTCTGGCATGCTTCTCCGCCCTACCTGCTTTGGCTCGACGGCGCGGACATCATGCTCTTCTCTTCGGCTTCTCCCGGACGCGGCTTAACGGACAAGGAGAAGCTCGAATCGGCGCGCTGGGTAGAGCGTGTGAGTAAGGCGTACGCCAGTATGTTCACCTCCTTTGTAGTGCATTGCAATCGGGTCGGCTTTGAAGATGGCCTGCTCTTTTGGGGTGGGGCAACCGTCAATGACCCGAACGGTGAGTTGCTAGGGCAGGGCCCTTATTTTGAAGAAGCGTTGACCCTCGTAGAAATGGATTTGAACCAAGTGCGGCGGACACGGGCGCGGCTTCCACTATTGCGGGATGAACGGACGAATTTAGTCCAAAAAGAGCTCGATCGACTTCTTTCCCAGAATATGTGATTAAAAAATATGAGATTTGATCTAACGATAAACACAGATGTTGCCCATCAAATCCTGACAAATTTCATTAAAAGCGAAGTAACCCGTGTGGGATTCACGAAAGCGGTCATCAATCTCTCGGGTGGCTTGGATTCCGCTTTATCCTGCGCGCTGGCTGCCGAAGCGCTGGGTTCTGAAAATGTGCTGGCCTTGCGACTGCCGTATCGAACATCTTCCCCTGATTCGCTGGAACATGCGCAATTGATGATCGACCAGTTTCACATCCCAAGTCTAACCATTGAGATTACCGATATGGTTGAGCCACTGTTTGCGCATGATCCCGAGATATCCAAGCAACGCAAAGGCAATATCATGGCGCGGCAGCGAATGATCGCCCTATACGACCAGTCAGAAGTATTCAAAGGGTTGCCCATTGGCACCAGTAATAAGACAGAAATACTTTTGGGCTACACCACCATGTGGGGGGACATGGCTTCTGCACTGAACCCCATCGGCGATTTATATAAAACGCAAGTGCGCCAGTTATCCCGGGCAATGAATATTCCAGCACCGATTATTGATAAACCCCCTTCTGCTGATCTATGGATGGGCCAGACCGATGAAGCTGAATTAGGCTTCACCTATGAAGAAGTGGACAAGTTACTCTATCTGCTGGTGGATCAGCGTTTTAGCGAGCAGGAATGTGTGGAAGAGGGCTTTGACCAGAAATTTGTACATCTGGTTCTTACTCGCGTCCGACGCAACCAATTCAAGCGCATGATGCCGCCCGTGGCAAAATTAAGCAATCGTACCGTTGGATATGATTTTCTCTATTTAAGAGATTGGGGAACGTAGCTGCGCTTGAATACAAAGAAGCAGAAGGCACCCCTGCTTGATTCCCCGCGAAATTGAAGGATTCTAAATGATTCATGTTCCGCCCTCTTTAAAAAACAGGCGTTTTTTCTATCTTTGGCTGGGACAGTTGCTCTCTATTGCTGGAACGCAAATGCAAATCTGGGCGCTGTTTTGGCACATTCGCACAATAACTGCTCAACCGATTGCGCTCGGCGGAGTTGGGTTGGCGCGAATTTTGCCGATCATCGTTTTTTCATTGATCAGCGGCGTGATCGCGGATTCGTTCGACCGTCGAAAGATCTTGTTCATCACGCAATTTGTGGCTGGATTTCTTGCGCTCGGTTTGGGACTGTTGACGCAATTTGGACAGATCACGATCTGGCTCATTTATGCGTTCACTGCATTGCAAGCCATTGCGATTGCCTTCGATGGTCCGGCGCGGCAGGCCCTTGTTCCCAATCTGGTTCCCGCAAAAGACTTACCCAACGCCTTCAGCATGACCTCCATCGCATGGCAGACGGGCGCGATCATTGGCCCCGCGCTGACAGGCTTTGTGATTGCGTTCGGTGGACAGGCGGCCGTCTATTATGTCAATGCCATCTCTTATTTGGCAGTGATCGTTGCGCTAATCCTGATTGGACCCGTCCCACAGACCAAGACAGACCGCATCGCTGGTGTAAGCTGGAATTCCGTCAAAGAGGGGATTAGTTTTATTGTCAACAAGCCCATCATGCTGTCCACGATGATGCTGGATTTTGTTGCTACATTCTTCGCCTCTGCCAATACACTCATGCCTATTATTGCGCGGGATGTCTTACACGTCGGCGTGGTGGAGTATGGCTGGCTCTCGGCGTCACCCTCCGTAGGAGCCGTCCTCGCCGCGCTGGTCGTTTCGCAGTTGCCCGAAATTCGAAAGCAGGGTCAGATCTTTTTAGGATCGGTGGTCATATTTGGCCTTGCGACCGTCATTTTTGGCGTGAGCCGGTCTCTGGTTCTGGCCTGGTTCGCTTTAGCCGTCACAGGAGCCGCCGATTCAGTGAGTACCATTATCCGCAACACCATCCGTCAGTTGCAGACTCCCGATCACATCCGCGGTCGGATGACCAGCGTCAATCAAATTTTCTTTCAGGGCGGTCCACAGTTGGGGGAAGTGGAAGCAGGAGTGGTGGTGCAGCTCTTTGGCGCACCGTTTGCCATTATCAGCGGTGGGATCGGTTGCATTGTGGGAATGTGGCTAATTATCCGCAAATGGCCTCTTCTGCGTACCTATAATGGAGATGAGCATATTCCAGTTGGCGCGCCAGCCGATTAAGAGGAAACTAAGAGGAACCTTACGATTGCTGTACGATTCTGCGCTAGTAACTATTTCCCTGTTGACTTGCACTTTGATTAGGCATATACTGAAACCATCGAGGTAAATCTCTTATGCGAGCAGATACCTACAAGGAAATAATGAACTAGCAAACTGGCACGCGCGTCTGCGCGTGCTATTTATTTTCCTATCCCGAAAGGAGCTAAAACTATGGACTACGGTATGATCGGAAAAAGAGAAAAGGCTAAGCGTTATGCTGAAGAGCGAAAGCGCTTCCTCTTCAATAAATTCGATGTTACCTTTCATGGCGATAATAATAACCACCATGTAGCTTTTGATGGCGGCGTTTTTAAGTGCGACTGTGAATTCTTTATGACACACCAGCGTTGTGCCCA
>DATFQC010000110.1:0-22324 GCA_035264425.1 Anaerolineales bacterium | reverse complement strand
GCGGGGACGATGCAACCTCCTGAAGGCTTGGTTACTCCGGATGCGCCTCTTCCCAGCCTAACCCCCTTTACCTATACAGTGCAAAAAGGAGATACGATCAGCAGCATTGCGCTCAAGTTTGGTGTGTCGATGGATGATCTGCAGGCTGCGAATCCTGAGATCTCACCCAACGCAATGTCTGTTGGACAAGTGCTCAAAATCCCCAGCAGCCCTGAGAATCCTTCGGGGGACCCCACGCCAACTCCTGTGCCTTTCACCATTCAACAGATCCAGTGTTATCCAACGGCCGACCAAGGAATGTGGTGCTTTGTGCTTGTCCATAATGATTTATCGGACTTCGTGGAAAACCTTAGTGCACAAGTGACATTGGTCGATTCGAACAATACAACGATTGCAACTCAAACCGCGTTACTTCCATTGAATATTCTGCCTCCCAACACATCCTTACCACTCACTGTATTTTTCCCGCCAGAGATTCCTCTTGATGCAAAGCCGCATGTTCAGATCCTCACTGCGATTCGTTTGTTGCCAAATGACGAACGATATTTGCCGGCAACGATCAACAATACGTTGATTGAAGTTAATGCAGATGGGCGTAGCGCACGCGTCAGTGGAACGGTGTTGTTGCGGAGCGACACAAAAGCCGCAGCTCAGATTTGGGTTGTAGGAACAGCTTACAACGCTGCGGGAGGCGTGGTTGGTGTCCGCCGCTGGGAGTCCAGCGCGGGTCTTTTGGCAGGTGGAACTTTACCGTTTGAGTTTATGGTATCCAGTATTGGAGGAAAGATCGCGCAGGTGGAGTTTACAGTGGAAGCAAGACCTTGACTCCTCATCCAGCCCCCTTTTGAAGAACGCTTAGGTTTCACTCACTGAGGTTGGGATTGTTGATCCTTCTTCCATTCCTTCATATTCTGATTACGAACAATAAATCCAAGTATGAACATACCAATGAGAAGAAGAAAGCCACAACATAATGCTAATAAGATCAGTGTCAGGGAAAGAGGAGGGCGGCCTCGAATAGGTGTTTCCGGGGGTTGAGTTTCAAATGACGAAGTGGGTATAGCACTGGGAGTAGCCTGAGTTGAGGAAAGCTCACCCGAAAAGGGCAAATTGGTAACTTTCTCGATCGAAGGCGGAATGATAAAAACTGACGTAATCGTTAGCAGGCTTAAGCCGAAAATGAGCGCAGAGATTGATTTTCGCATAAAGGTTCCTCTGTATATTTCAGTAAGTGTATCACCGCGTTTGTGGGAAAAAGCCACCTTCCAATTCCTTTTCAATCGAGAGTAGGCCGTTTGACGCATGTATCCTTTTGCATGTATAATCTTTTTAATCTCCCGTGTGGGGGATTTTGTTGAGGTATATATGGCGTTACGCGGCAATCTCCGAGATTTTACAATTACACAATTGCTCAATTTGGTCAATCTGGCTCAAAAGACTGGCACTCTAGTGGTAGATGGTCCGAGTGAACAGGCTTTTATTTCGTTTCGCGAAGGCAAGCTGGCCTATGCTCGCGTGGGTCAGGATGATGGAAGTCTCGCGGCTGTTTTGCACAAGGCCAATAAATTAACCGTGAATCAGTATCGTGCCATTGTCGAACGGGCCGGAAAAATTTCAGATAAAGAACTGGGCCTCTTGTTAATCAATGCAGGTTATCTCTCTCAGGAAGAAATTCTGGTCAACCTGCAGGGTTATTTTACAGGGATTATTCGCCGGCTCTTTACCTGGGTAGAAGGCTTTTTCCGTTTCGAGGGAGAGATGCTCCCTCCTGACGACCGGATCAATGTACGGCTTGATCTTGAAAATATTATTATCGAGGGGGCCCGTCAGTTGCGGGAATGGGAACAATTGCAGGATGAAATTCCCAGCCTCGATATGGCTCTCAAATTTACCGACCGACCATTGAAGAATGTAAGCTTAAGCGTGGAAGAATGGCGTGTCGTCTCTTATATCAATCCCAAAAATACGATGAAGCAGATCGCGCAGACAAACAAAATGAATGATCTGGAAATCCGCCGGATTGTGTATGGACTGCTGCAAGCTGGCCTTGTTGAGGTTGTGCGGCCTGAGGGGATGGTGATCCCCATGAGTCCCAAGACGTTCCCAACCCAAAATAAAGAAGAACAGAAATCATTAGTCAATAGATTAATTGGACGCATACGCTCGCTGTAGTCATCGATGCGGAAGGATAAGCACTTATGCAAACAGTAAAAATGGTGGTAACAGGCCCTTTCAGTGCTGGCAAGACAGAGTTCATTCAGTCGGTCAGTGAAATTGATGTTGTTTCCACAGAGCGCAAGATTTCCAGTGTGGCAGAGCGTTCGGTTAAGGAATCGACAACTGTTGCAATGGATTTTGGTCGTATTACAGTGGATGAAGATCTTGTGCTCTATCTGTTCGGAACGCCGGGCCAGAAACGTTTTGATTTCATGTGGGAGATCCTTTCAGAGGGCATGTTGGGTTTTATTGTCATGGTAGATAGCACTCGCCCTGAGACCTTCCGCGAGGGGCGTTCGATCCTCGAAACGTTCCGCGCCTATGCCCCCACCCCTTATGTTGTCGCTGCAAACAAGCAGGATAAGGAAGATGCTTGGGATCTCGAAGATATGCGTCATGCATTACGCCTTGATAGCAAGGTTAAGTTTCTACCGTGTGTCGCCACAGACAGGAATACTGTAAAGTCTGTTCTTCTTGAATTGTTATATAGCATTTTGGCTGAAATGGAGTCGGGAGGGTAGGGGAACCCGTTTGATAAGATATCGTGTCATCGATCACTACCGATCAAGGGATTGTTCATTATGAAGTTTACGGGCGTGGCAAGCCTGTAATCCTCCTGCATGGCTGGCTCGGTTCCTGGGGCATATGGCAGGAGACAATGAGCTTTCTAGGTCGGTATTACCGCACTTATGCGCTGGACTTTTGGGGATTCGGTGAATCGGGTAAGAAGCGCGAAACGTATGCCGTTCAGGACTTTGTCACTCTTGTAGATCAATTTATGGAACAGTTAGGGATTGCTAATGCCCCCCTGGTGGGTCATAGTATGGGGGGAACGGTCAGCCTGTCGGTTGCGATCAAATATCCTCAGCGTGTCAGCAAAGTGGTGGTGGTTGGTTCACCGATCGTCGGTTCGTCCCTGGCATTGCCTCTAAAATGGGCGGGCTATCGTCCTATTGCGTTTATGCTCTTTAATATGATGGGTGCCTTTCGCTTTGGTATAAAAGTGGCTTCCCCTTTCATTTGTCGTGATGAACGCTTTGCGGAAATGATGGATCGAGACCTCTCGCGTACTACCGTCGAATCCTTCCTGCGTTCGATTGCATCTTTACGTCGTACTGACCTGCGCCCTATGCTCGGACAGATCGATATTCCTGCGATGGGGATGTACGGGGATCGGGATGTCATCGTCCACCCGAGGCAATGGGAACCGATGAAAAAAGGAATCAGTCACGCCTATATCGAACGGTTTCCGGCAGCCGGGCATTTCCCGATGCTGGAAGAGCCTCAAAATTTCTCAGAACGGTTAAAATCATTCTTGGATAGAGATGAGCCTGCACTTTCCACGCAAGCGTCCCCATCCCTGTCTCCGACACCCTCCGTGACACTATGACAACGATGACCCAGTATAACTATCCAAATCGAATGGGGAGGATCATTCTCCTATCCATGGAAGAGGTGATGGGTCGTAATGGAGTCAACGCTGTTTTAAACCTCGCAGCACTTCCCACCCTCATTGAGAATTACCCTCCGGACAATACAAGCCTCGATTTTCCATTTTCAACACTGAGTAATCTCACAGAAGTGCTCGAGCACGCCTATGGCCCACATGGTGGTCGCGGACTTGCTCTTCGTGTTGGGCGGGCTTGCTTCAATTACGGCGTACGCCAATATGGAACGCAAATGGGACTGACAGAAATGGCTTTTCGCCTGATGCCGCTTCCGACGAAACTCCATGCAGGGGCGAAAGCTCTTGCTGAGCTATTCAACAAATTTACGGATCAACAAGTTCATGTCGAAGAAGAGAGCGGAAAAATCCTTTGGCACATCGAGCGTTGCCCGCTTTGTTGGGAACGCAAGGCCCATGATCCGGTCTGCCATTTAGCAGTGGGATTATTGCAGGAAGCACTTTATTGGGTGAGTGGTGGCAAGGTCTTCAACGTAGAGGAAAAAACATGCATTGCGGCGGGGGATCAAACCTGTACAATTGAGATCGATCAATCTCCCATCTTCTAGAAATTATCCAAACAAATCTGTAGACGATACGTGCATGAAAACAGGAACTTCCCGTCCCTGTTTTATGAATTCTGTGGAATAATTGTTTATTGATATGCTCAAGGTTATTATCAATGCTCCGCACCCAATAACACCGTTCAACGAACCAGCTCGGGATTTACGCATACAAAATACTCCCTTATGGTTGCATCAACGGAATGTGCTTACGCCCTATACGACGCGGGAAGTTGAGTTAAAACCGGGGCAGCGTTTTCCACAGCAGCGTGATGAAATGATCGTTTATCGTGACAATATCTTCTTCGATGAAGAATATATCCGTATGTTTATTACATTGGCCCGTAAGAGGAAAGTGGCCTGTCGGGCGGCATTTTCTGCAGATGACTCTGCTTTTAAAGAACATGCCCTTCCGCTTTCGTCGTCTTATACGCCTGCCGGTGGTCTGTTTCTTGCCGATTTGTGGTATTACCCCAACGGGCCAGTTGCCGATGTAGAACCACTTGTGATCGACCTGGAGGCGCGCGAACTTGGTTACTACCACGTGCCTACCTATATGGCAGACCAGAGTGGGGATCTGACGTTTCAAGTGCCCTTGCGGGCTTTGCTGGCCATTGACTCCTGGGTGCATATTTTTATTGCGGATGTGGTGTTCGGTTTATTTTCAAGAGGGGCTCGTTTCGAAAAGCGGCTTACCGAAGACGTGGCTTTTAAATTGAGAATTCTGGGCAAGGCTATATATGAAGGAAATCAGATTCTCGAGTGTTCAGAGCTGGTTAAAGTGGGCAGGAACTGCATCATTGATCCACATGCGATTATCCATGGTCCGACCACTATTGGCGATAATGTGACGATCAATGCGGGGGCCGTCATCGAAAACTGTATCATTGGAAACAATGTCAATATTTCGCAGGATGTCCAATTAATGCTATCGGTAGTGGGAGATGGGGCTTTTCTTCCATTTCGTGCAGCGTTGTTTATGACCACAGTCATGGAAAACAGCATGATCGCGCAAAATACCTGTTTGCAGATGTGCGTGATTGGACGAAACACCTTTATTGGTGCCGGTTCTACATTCACAGATTACAACCTGATTCCTGCACCCATCCGCGCCCTGGATGGGAATGGCAGGTTGACCATGTCCAACCGCCCAGTGATCGGAAGTGCGGTTGGACACAATTGCCGCTTAGGCTCTGGGATGATCGTTTACCCTGCCCGCACGATTGAATCGGATGTTGTTCTCGCCGCGTCGAAAGACCGCCGCGTCATTGATCGGGATGTCCGCTATGAAGATAGCGATCATCATAATCTGAAAGCGGCTGGTCTCCATCGACGCTTATATCCTCGCCCAGGCGAGAGTCAGCTGGAATCCTGGTAACCGGTGGATAATTTTGCATTTATTATCCATCCGATTGATCCGAAACGGGATGTAAGTCGCAAATTTCCATTTCTCGGGCGCCTATTAAATGAGAAACAGATCGATCTCTTCTCCACCTTTTTCCCGCCGGTATACATTTCGGAGATCGAAGGAATTACTTCTCAGGCTACCGGCAAGGAAATAAAAGGCTGGTTTATTGCCTGCCCCTATACGCCCAGACGGATGATGGAACTGCCGGAGCGCACCGTATATCACAAGATCATCCAAACGGGTCGTCTCGCAGAGAAACTGGGGGCACAAATTCTGGGGCTGGGTGCGTTTACTTCAGTAGTTGGAGATGCCGGTGTTACCATCGCAAATGCTCTGGATGTACCGGTAACTACCGGTGATTCTTATACGGTCACAGTTGCAGTGGAAGCGATCCGCGAAGCTGCCCTTACCATGGACATCCCCCTCGGTGGAGCGACAGCCGCAGTTGTGGGTGCTACCGGCGCGATTGGACAGGTTTGTGCTGAATTATTGGCACAGGACGTGGAGCGGCTATATCTGATTGGCCGAAGGCAGGAAACGCTCGAGGAATTGCGCAACCGGCTCAAGATCCGGGCCAGAGCCGAGCTGATCGTCAGCACGAGCATGGATGTTTTGGCAGAGGCACAGCTGATTTTGACGGTGACTAGCGCGCTCCACGAGGTCATTCGCCCGGAGCATTTACAGCCCGGGAGTGTGGTCTGTGACGTAGCTCGTCCTCGTGATGTTTCTGCAATGGTATCAGCGGCGAGAGATGATATATTAGTAATAGACGGCGGAATGGTTGACGTTCCGGGCCCCGTTAATTTCCATTTTAACTTTGGTTTCCCGCCGGGAAAGGCATATGCCTGTATGGCTGAGACAATTGCCCTGGCATTGGAAGGACGCTTCGAGGATTATACATTGGGTAAACATCTTACAAGAGAACGCGTGGAAGAAATTAGTGCAATGGCAAAGAAACACGGATTTCGCTTGAGTGGATTCCGTTCGTTCGAGCGAGAAGTGACTCAACAACATATTGAAACCGTGCGCCGCAACGCGAAGAATGCTCGCAAGTTGCAGACGGCGCACATATAATTTGGAGGCTGCTTATGGGAAAAGCCCGCCTGTTAGTTGTAGAAGACGATGTTGATATCGGGAACATGCTGAAGATTTACTTCAGTGGAATGGACTTTGTGGTCGATGTAGCAGTGCGCGGGTCCGATGCTCTCGAGAAAACAAAACAGGTTTTGCCGAACCTAATCGTTCTGGATATTATGCTGCCTGATATCGATGGCTACGAGGTATGTCGTAGTTTGCGCACCAATATGCGCACCAGTCACATTCCTGTAATTTTCCTCACGCAAAGAGATGAGCGGAGTGATAAGTTGCAGGGGCTGGAGCTTGGTGCCGATGATTACATCACCAAGCCATTTGATATCGAGGAACTCAAGTTGCGCGTCCAGGGCGCGATCAAGCGTTCGGAGCGGGAGAGTTTAACCGACCCTCGCTCTGGCCGTCCGGCAGGACGCCTCATTGAAGATCACCTGCGGCGCATTATTCGGGAAAAGGGCTGGGCCCTGCTCGACGCGCGGGTCAACAACTTTGAATCGTTCAAGGATGTCTACGGTTTTGTCGCCGGGGATGATGTACTTCGATTTACTTCCATGCTGATTGGAGAGGTGGTGGATGAAATGGGGGCAATGACTGACTTCATTGGGCACGCGGGAGGCGACAACTTCATTGTGATCACAAAGGAAGACAAAGCCGAGGCGATGAAAGCGCGCCTCAAGGAAAGATTTGATAACGAAGTGCTCACACACTACAACTTTATGGATCGACAACAGGGATTTGTCCAGGCTCCTGCGGCAGATGGCACCACCGTCAAGGTTCCTTTTATGACCATGTCCGTAGGAATCGTGTCACCCAGCTCTAACTCATTTGCCGATATTCGTGAGATCACTGAACTTGCGGCGGAAGCCCGCCGTCAGGATACCGCATCTGGCGGATAAGGTGATATTAGAGAATGCTAGCCGGGCTGGAAGTGGGCCTTGCGTTGATTGTCTTTGCTGTAGTACTGGGTCTTCTGGTGCTGGCAGTGATTTGGTTACGCCAATTACCGCGTAACGCCTCGATTAAATCTGAAGCTACTTCAACTTTTATTTCCCCTGATTCCTCAAATTTAAATGAAGCCATATTGATTGTCCAGTTTGGCGGACGCGTAGAATACGTCAACGAATTGGCGCGCGAGTGGTTTGGACTGCGCGAAGGAGAAGCTGCTGACCTTGAACGTCTGATCCGGCGCGCACGGCCAGCCGAGGATATTCTTAGTCTGTGTACGCGGCAGGGACAAAAGAGACTGTCTGTGGGTGGACGGCTTGTGGATGCTACGTCCTATCAAATACCGGGGCCTTATCCACTCATGCTCATCACCATGCGGAGCGTGGAACTCTCGACTAGCCTGAGTGAGGCGGGCGCCGATTCATCCATCCTCCGAATTGTGTCAGACTTTGGCAAAAATGTTTCCTCCAGCCTTAACCTTGAAGATACTTTGTATGCGATTCTGTTGAATGTATCTCATCTGGTCCCAGCAGACGTACTGGAAGTAAAAGTCTGGGATGATGCGAATAAAGCACTTGTCCCCTACACATTGGAGTCTTCCGGGTCTTCTCATGCCATTCGGGCCGCACATTCTCAATTTGGTGAGTTAACAGGTACATTACGTACCCGTCAGAGATTGCTTCTGATTCCGGATACACGTGTTCCCGATATATCTCTTCCGAAATTGAATGGCAGCTCGCCCGTACAGTCTTATTTAGGCCTCCCGCTAATTGCTGACCACCAACTGGTTGGCACATTGGAGATAGGTCATTTGTCTGCCGGTGTATTAGGACAGCATGATTGCGATCTGGTTCAACTTGTTGCCGCGCAGGCAGCCTACAGCATACGCAATGCAATGATATTCGCAAGTGAACAAAGTCGTGCGGCAGAATTAAGCAGTCTGGCCAATCTGGCTCAAGTCTTTGGCGCTTCACAGGATTATACAAATCTCATCAGTCGTCTGGTGGACACGATTGCTCCTCTTTTCTTAGTGGAAATACTTGGGTTCCTTTTATACGATGAGAACAAACGGACCCTGGAGGGACAAATCCCATTTCAGGGTTTGCCGACTCATATTGTCGAAATTTATCGCACTACGATTCAGCCTGAAAGCGAGGCTGAGAAAATACTAACCAGTCGAAAATTTCATACCACGCATAATGCTGCCGAAGACGAAACCTGGCGTGACCTGGGTTTGCAAAATCTTGCGCAGGCAGCCAGCTTGCGTGAATCTGCCCTTGCTCCGCTTATTTCCGGCGAGCGTTTTGTGGGGTACCTCCAGCTTTCAAATCATCATCAATCCTTACCTGAATTCACCGACTCAGAATTGCGTTTAATAAAAACTGTTGCCGATCAGGCTGCGGGAATTATCGAGAGTTCCTTTGTGGTGGAAAGGACTCGTCAGCGTGCACTGCGTTCGGATGCATTGCGCCGCATTTCCAGCCTGGCAGCCTCCACAGCCACATTGGATGAGATTCTTCGCTTCTCTATCCAGGAACTTGCCAATCTTTTTCAAAGCGATTTGGGAGCAGTATTCCTCATCGATGAACAGATTGGCGAATTAAGTTTGCATCGGGCCTCCGTGATCGGTGCAACATCTAACGCGATCGAGGCCCTTGCGCGCCTTCACGTGGATGACCCTCAATATCGTCTCACTATATCCGGTAGCCAAAAGCCATACATTTCAGGCCGCCTAAGTGCAGATCGCCGCATTCTTCCGGTCTACCGGCCGTTAGTGAATATCCTCCAGGTTGAATCAGCGATCGTTGTACCACTCATTGTTCGAGATCGAAGCCTTGGCGAATTAATGCTGGGAAGTCGTAAAGCCGAATTCTTTAACAATTACGATCTTCAGATCGTGTTGACGGCAGCTGGTCAACTGGCTTCAGCAATAGAAAATGCCTCTCGCTCTACGCAGACGGATGAGAGTTTGCGCCGCCGTGTGGAGCAACTCACTTCCATTGCCCGTGTCAGCCGTGAACTGAATTCGATGACGGACCTGAAATCCCTGTTGGAAGTGGTACGTGACGAAAGCCTGCGGACGACGCGCGCAGAATGTGGATCCATTCTGCTATTCAACACCACCGTTTCCTCCAACCCGCCGCCTGTTACTTTGTCCCTTGGCTGTCCTCTTCCCAAAGTTTTTTCAGCGCTCGATCAAAAAGTCATGGAGACGGGCGAGCCACAACTTATTGTTGACTATTCATTAAACGATGAAACACCCATTCATGAAGGTGTTCGTTCGGCTCTTATCGTTCCAATTATTAATCAGGGGAAAACAGCTGGGTTGCTCCACTTGCATTCCGGGCGACCTGGTTTTTTTGATCAAGCCGCTCTTGAGGTGACTCAGACTCTCGCATCACAGGCTGCCGTTGCGCTTGGCAATGTTCAACGCTTTCAGGAACAACGTCAGCGCACTGAAGTATTACGTCGACGGGCTGAGACGCTGACTAAACTGACAGAAACAAGTTTTGTCCTGAATTTTGATCAGCCGCTTGACCAGTTGTTGCGAAGTATCGGCAATAGCATTCGGGAAGCCACCCCCTTCCAGGCGGTGCTGGTCAGTATTTATGAACGGGAAACAGGATTATTACGTCGTGTGACTGGCGTAGGATTTCCCCCTGAGACGTTGACTGAATTGATGTCGCGTAAACAGCCGCTGGTTAGTATTCAGCAAATGCTGAAGCCGCAATTTCGTATCAGTCGGTCATATTTCATCCCAGTCGATGAAGCACCCATTATCCCGACGGATGTCCATATGGTCACGCTGGAACTGGAAGATAAAAACGGAAAATCATCCAACGCCTGGGACCCGGATGATTTTCTTATTATTCCGCTGGAGGATGAGCAGGGCGTTCCACTTGGCTTAATGAGTTTTGATGCCCCGCGGGATGGATTGCGGCCAGACCGTGCCACGATCGAAGCACTCGAAATTTTTGCAGCACAGGCTTCGCTTGCTATCGCTAATCATTTACGTTTCGTCGAGCTTCGCACAAAGGTGGACTCTTTAAACGCTGGTCTGGAGCGACAGCAACGACTGATCAACCTTACTCAAAATGATTTGCCCATTTTGCTGCGCAAAGATCTCGATCAGACGATCGCGATCCAAAACCTGGATCAACGCGGCCAGCGAGTCCGGGCCGGACTTGCCATTACCGAGTCGGTCAGCCGACAACTGGATTCATCGTCAGCCTTGCAGGCTCTTGGCCGCGAGACGCTCACACAGTTAAGGATGTCTGTCGCCATGGTGGCAGAAACAACCCATGAGGGCCCGCGGTTGCTTTATGTACTGGGAAATGTGCCGCGTGCGACCAATCCTGAAGCCCTGTTTGGACAACGGAATCCGCTGCGGGCCTGCTTGCAGAGCGGCGAACCTATCCTAATCTCAAACCTGGATGAAGACCTCGAATGGCGCGAAACTCCGCTTCTTTCGGCGTTACGCGCCAAGTCGCTGATTTGTCTCCCGATCAAGATCGATAAGAAGACAGTGGCGGCGATGCTGGCAGTTAGTCCGGAGCCAATGCCTGCCTTTACAGATGAAGATTTGCAAGTCTATCATCAGATTGCGCGACAGACATCGGTGATTCTGCAAAATATCTCCCTGCTGAATGAGACGCGCCGCCGTTTGCAGGAAGTGAATTTATTGCTCGATTTCAGCCGCCAGTTGCGCGGTTTGGATTCAGAGCGCATCGTTCGTGCCTTGCTTGAAAGTGCCAGGCGCGCTTTATACGCTGCCCATGCGGGTGTTGTATTGATCTGGGATGAACCTACAGGGCAGTTGGTCCCAACGGCAGTTTCGGGCTATGCGGATAATGAAACGATGAAGCGGATTGCCTACCGCCCCGGCGAATCATTACCAGGACAGGTCTTTGAATCGCGGCGGCCTTTGCGAGTGGATGAAGTCCAATTCACGCGTGATTATATTTTTTCAACCGAAGGATTGTTGCTTTATCGACAGGCAACCGGTGGACGTCTGCCTATTTCCAGTCTGCTGATCCCGATCCAATCCGGAGAAGATTCTGTGGGTGTGTTGGTATTAGATAACTTTAATACTGCTGCGGCTTTTACGCCGGAAGATGAGACGTTGCTCCTTTCCCTTTCACAACAGGTTGGTCTCTCTCTTCAAAACGTCCGTCTGGTTCAGACGACACAAGAGCGTGCCGCTCAACTGGAAGCACTCACCAGTGCTGCAACAACATTTACGGCCAGCTTGGAAAGTGACGAGTTAGTTGCATCTCTGCTCGATCAACTTGATCCCATTATTCGCTACGATACAGCGACGTTATGGCTGCGGGAAAAAGACCGTCTGGCCGTCGCGGCTGCCCGAGGATTCCCGGATACGGAACGTCGCCTTGGTCTGACAATTGCGGTGGAGGACAGCGCGTTATTCAAGGAAATGATCCGGACCGGGCAGGGAATTCTGGTCGGGGATGTGCGGCAGGACCCGCGCTTCCCTCCATTGGAAGCACCCCGTCTCTCATGGCTGGGATTGCCTCTTATTTCCAAGAATCAAGTGATCGGTGTGGTGGCACTTGAGAAGTGGCAGGCCCATTTCTACAATCGGGAACATATGCAAGTGGGAACTACTTTTGCAAGCCAGGCGGCGGTGGCTCTGGAGAATGCCCGTTTGTTCGAGGATAGTGTCAGCCGCAACACCGAATTGGATCAACGTTCACAACGCCTGGGTCTCCTGAATCGTTTTTCATCTGCCTTGAGTGGTTTGCTCGACGAAGGCAAGATCCTGCAATTAACCGCACAGGAATTGATTGACGCCCTGAATGCCCCCAATGCTTCAGTAGTGATGTTCGAGCGAGGCGACGTGGTCTGGAAATATTCCCTGCCTAAACCCAACAGCAAGCTTCCCCAACATTTGCCGGATGCACCAATTTTCCACCGACTGCAGGAGTCGCTTGGCGTATTCGCCACAGATTCGGTGAGCACAGAAGCAGATCTGGCACCCCTGAGCAGATTCCTGGGAGAGGGAACAAAGTCACTCCTGGTCCTGCCGCTGGTGAGCAGTGGGAATCTGCGAGCACTGATCTTCATCCATCAATCCCAGGCGATCCGTTTTAGCCTTACGGAGATCGAACTCGCGCGTACACTCACCAACCAGGCTTCCATTGCTTTGGAAAATGCACGACTATATCAATCCACACTTTTCACTGCAGAGCGATTCTCCATTCTAAATCAGGCAAGTTATCAGGTGAGTACCAACCTTGATCCTGAACAAATCTATACGGCGGTTCATAAGGCTGCCCAACGTTTGATGCCAGTCGAATCCTTTGTGATTAGTCTATTGGATGAAGAGACCAACGAAATCGAAGGCGTTTATTTGGTGGATGACGAGAAACGCTCGCCGGTCACGCGTATTCCACGCGACCAGGGCTTGAGCGGCCAAGTCATTACATCCGGTCAACCCTTGTTATTACATGGCGCCGAAACCGTGGAAAATGCCGGAAGTGTGGTGTATGGAAAGCCCGACACTCCATTATCGATTTTGGCTGTGCCAATGACATTAAGTGGTCGGACTGTGGGTATGCTCTCCGCTCAGAGTTACCAGCCAAATGTATACACCGAGGATGACCTGCAGATTCTGAGCACGCTGGCAAATCAGGCGGCGGTTGCCATTCAGAACGGTCGTTTGTTCAATGAAACGGAGCGTTTGGCTCGTGAATTGGAAATGCGCGTTGTCGAGCGTACAGCACAACTGCAACGCGAACAACAAAACACAGAAACACTGCTGCGAATTCTTACCGAAGTCTCTGCTAGTCTCGATCTTGATCGGGCCTTGAATCGCACGCTGGCATTACTCAATGATGCGATCGGTGCTGAACAGGGAACGATCATGCTGCTCAATGCCGAGGATAACCTTTTGCATTTCCGAGCGGGGTATGGTTATCTCTCTGATAAAGTCTCGGGAGAGGGGCGCGGGGTTAAGCTCAAGATTGGTGAAGGTTTGGCAGGATGGGTGGTAGAACGCCGCGAGCCTGCTCTCATTAATGATCTTGTCAACGATCCACGCTGGGTAAGAACCAGCGCTTCCTCGCGTGAACACAGAAGCGCGATTGCCATGCCTTTGCTGGTTGCAGAGGATGTGATCGGCGTATTAATGGTCTTCCATCGCAAACCGAGTTATTTTAGCGGTGAGTTATTGAATATGGTCAAAGCCATCGCGGGGCAGGTGGCTGTTGCTATTAATAACGCTCATTTGTACGAACTGATTCGCGATCAGGCAGAGCGTTTAGGAAGTATGCTGCGCCGTGAACAGGAAGACGCCAGTCGTTCACAGGCGATTCTGGAAGCGGTGGCGGATGGTGTGTTGGTTACCGGTCCCAATAATCGCATTTCCTTCCTCAACCAGTCCGCAGCGGACATTTTGGATCTGGAACCGGGCCGCATCATTGGTCAATCTCTGGATGTTTTTGCGGGGTTGTTCGGCAAATCCGCTGGCACCTGGATGGAGACCATTCGCAACTGGTCTGATGGTCCCATTGCCTATGAAGCGGGTGAGAACTACGCGGAACAATTAGACTTGGAGAACGGTCGTATTATCCTGGTACATCTCTCTCCGGTCATATTGCAGAACGATTTCCTGGGTACGGTATCCATCTTCCGGGATATTACCCATGAGGTCGAAGTGGATCGGCTGAAGTCTGAGTTTGTTGCAACGGTTAGCCATGAGCTTCGAACGCCCATGACCTCCATTCGTGGGTACGTGGATGTTCTTCTCATGGGCGCGGCGGGTGCGGTGAATGAGAATCAGGTGCACTTTTTGAATATTGTTAAGAACAACACAGAACGACTTAATATCCTGGTCAATGATCTTTTGGATGTCTCGCGCATCGAATCTGGACGCGTGACGCTGTCCCCGCAGGCACTTGATCTGCGTGAAATTGCCGAGGATGTCATCGGAGATATTTTGCGGCGCTCTCAGGAAGAGAATCGGCCCATGGCACTTTCCTTGGATGCGCCGAAAAAACTTCCGCATATCTACGGCGATATCGAGCGTGTGCGTCAAATTCTTGGCAATCTTGTGGATAACGCTTATCACTATACGCCGGAGAACGGGACGATCACGGTGCGAATTCATTCTCCTAATGGTGGCCATGAGGTGCAGGTGGATGTGACCGACAATGGTGTGGGTATTCCCCTGGAAGATCAGAACCGGGTCTTCGAGCGGTTCTATAGAGGCGAGCATCCACTGGTGTTAGCTACCCCAGGAACTGGGTTGGGTCTTTCCATCGTTAAACAAATTGTGGAAATGCACAAAGGTCGTATTTGGATGAAGAGCACGGGTATGGTGGGTGATGGTAGCATCTTTTCCTTCACTTTGCCAGTTTACGAAAAACAATGAGGATTCAATGGCAAAGATTTTGATTGCGGAAGACGAACGTGATATTCGCGATTTGGTCGCTTTTACCCTGCGGTTCGCCGGGCATGAAGTACTTGTGGCAACCAATGGGGAGGAGGCCGTCTCCATGGCGCCCCAGGTAAACCCGGACCTTATCCTGATGGATGTTCGGATGCCGCGCATGACCGGTTATGAAGCTTGCAAATTGATGAAGGCTGATCCTGATCTTAGAGATATACCGATTGTCTTTCTCACTGCTCGTGGACAGGAAAGCGAAATTCAACAGGGCCTGGAGGCAGGCGCGGAGGAATATCTGCTTAAGCCTTTTGCTCCCGATCAATTGACAACTCGGGTGAAAGCTATTCTTGTGAAATTTGGGAAGTAATTTTTGAGCGCAATTCTCCTCGATAGTTCCATTGTGCATTACGAGGTGTTGGGACGTGGTCGTCCTGTCATCTTTTTGCACGGCTGGGTTGGCTCCTGGCGGTATTGGATTACCTCCATGCAGATCACCTCAACCTCCTATCGCGCCTACGCCTTAGATCTTTGGGGCTTTGGAGATACTGCTCACAACGTTCTAAGCTATTCGCTTGAACAACAGGCAACTTTGCTGGACCGTTTTCTGAATGAAATGGGAATTGGCAAGATTGCCCTGGTCGGCCATGGATTAGGTGGCTTGGTAGGTATGACATTTGCCACGCGCTTTCCCCAAAGCGTCGACCGAGTGATGACGGTCAGTTGTCCCCTGGATTATGCAGCTGTCAATGCTCGCTTGAAGACTGCTTCGCCCGTTGAACTGACCGAATGGCTTTCCAGTCGTAGCCCAGAATCGACAGTTGCATTGTCAGACGCTTCCAAAGCGGATAGTAAGGCGGTTGCTGCTTCCCTGTTGGGGTTGCAGGCAAATAATGTCTTTAGCAGTTTTCGGGCTTTGAATATTCCATGTCTCCTGGTTTATGGAGATAAGGACCCGGCCATTACCACTCCGGACGGAGAGGATTCCTTATCGACCATGACCCATCAAATAGAATTGGAAGGTTCAGGTCATTTCCCAATGATCGATGAAACGACCCGTTTCAACCGATTGCTCACCGATTTCCTTGCGCTCGATTCGGGTTTGAGTCCACGCGAATTGCAGATGAAGGAAGAGTGGCGCAGGCGTGTTAGGTAGACGCGTTTGTTTTTTGAATTGACAGTCTGAAAAATTAGGTTATATTTGTAAGTAACAATTGAACGGGGTGTCCCACGTTGCGGGACTGAGAGGAGCGAGCCGCGCTCAACCCGAATTACCTGATCCAGATCATGCTGGCGGAGGGAATATAGTACGTTCAATCGACCATCCTCCGCTCACGGAGGATTTTTCATTCCTTAACCTCTCCTTTGGAGAGGGCAGGGTGAGGAGTATATGAAGCGTATTATTATCTTTGCCAACGGCGAATTGCCCGACCTCAACCGGGCCCGTCCTCTCCTGCAGCCGGACGATTACATTATCTGTGCGGATGGTGGCACGCGTTATGCCCTGGCGCTGGCACTACAGCCTGATCTTATCGTTGGAGATATGGACTCTCTGGAGAAAGGACAACTGGAAACGCTGCAAAAGTCAGGTGTTTCCATGGAGTTATATCCCCGTGATAAAAATGAGACAGATCTCGAACTCGCTGTCAAGCGTGCCATAGAACTCAAACCAATACAGATTATTGTCATCGCGGCGCTTGGTGGAAGACTCGATCAAATACTGGCTAACATCACCCTGCTCACTGACCCTCGGCTTTCAGAATTAAATGTTCGACTCGATGATGGCGTGGAGGAAGTATTTCTTTGTCGGGATCAGGTCCTGGTCCATGGCACAAGTGGAGACCTGGTCTCGTTAATTCCCTGGCAGGGCGCCGTATCCGAGGTCCAGACAACAAATCTTAAGTGGGTGCTCCATAAAGAAACACTTTACCCCGATAAAACACGGGGTATCAGCAATGAGATGACTGATGATAAAGCATCCATTTCCATTGGGTCAGGCTTGTTGATCATTATCCATCGTCGCACCTCCCTCGTCTCCCCCCCTTTTTCGCGCACTTCTGCGACAAATGGGGGGCCGGAAGGGGTGTAGAAAGGTCCCTATGAAAAAACTAACATTACTCCTCTGCTCCCTCCTCTTTCTGGTTACGGCCTGTGCCCCGAAAGCTACTGCCACACCTCAATCCACCGGCCCACAAACCCTCACCGTTATGACTCATGATTCGTTTGCAGTGAGTGAAGGGGTGGTCAAATCGTTTGAAGAAGCCAACGATGCAAAAGTTGTGTTTTTGCAAAGCGGTGACGCAGGCGCGGTGTTGAACAAAGCCATTCTCACAAAGGATGCACCGCTTGCCGATGTGCTATTCGGCGTAGACAACACATTTCTCTCGCGCGCCCTTCAAGCTGATATCTTTGAAGCGTATCCTTCACCCGCGCTTGCGGATATCCCCAATGCATTCCAGCTTGATGCCTCCCACCGTACCTCGCCTGTTGATTATGGGGATGTATGTATTAACTATGACAAAGAATATTTTGCAGATCACAACCTTGCAGTTCCGCAGAGCCTGGAGGATTTAACCAAGCCTGAATACAAAGGCTTGCTGGTCACTGAAAATCCTGCCACCTCTTCAACAGGACTGGCATTTATGCTCGCAACGATCGCACATGAGGGTGACTCGTTCACAGATTACTGGAAAGCACTTAAGGATAATGGTGTCGTTGTCGTGGATGGCTGGGAAACAGCTTATTACACTAACTTCAGCGCCTCCTCGGGGCACGGACCTCAACCGATGGTGGTATCCTACGGGACCTCCCCTGCCGCGGAGGTGATCTTCGCTGAGAAACCATTGGACGACGCGCCCACCGCATCTATTCTTGGACCGGATACCTGCTTCCGGCAGATAGAATTTGCTGGCATCCTCAAAGGGACTCAACACCGGGCCCTGGCTGAAAAGTTTGTGGACTTCATGCTCAGCAAACAATTTCAAGAAGATATGCCCACACAGATGTTTGTTTACCCCGTCAATCCAGGTGCCAAATTGCCGGATGAATTTACCAAATACTCACAAGCTCCCGAACAAACAGCTGTTCTGGCTCCGGACCTCATCGCGGAAAAACGTGATGCCTGGATCCAGGCCTGGACGGATGTCGTAATGAAGTAATATGAGTCAAATGATTAGCCACGGAGACGCTAAGAACACGGAGACACTTAAAAAAAATCTCCGTGCCTTCGTGTCTCCGTGGTTGGTTCGGGCTGCACTTTGGCTCCTGCCTCTCTCCTTTCTCATCATTGCCTTCTTCTACCCTCTTTCCCATATCCTTGCTCTTACTTTTGATATCAACACTTTCACAGGAAACAATTTACTTCTTGTGTTACGCGTTTTAATTTTTACTTTCTATCAAGCAACTCTCTCAACCCTCCTCACGCTCCTTCTCGGACTTCCTTCTGCGTATCTTTTCGCACGCTATGATTTTCGCGGCAAAACCCTTTTGCGCGCAGTGACGGCCGTTCCCTTTATGCTTCCGACCGTCGTTGTCGCGGCGGGATTCAGTGCCCTTCTCGGTCCGCGCGGATTGATTCATACCCTCTTTCCTCTTTCTGATTTCCCATTTATTGGTACTCTCTGGGCAATCCTTATTGCGCACGTGTTCTACAACACCACCATCATCATCCGTGTCGTTGGCAATGCCCTCTCCAGCCTTGATCCCAAACTCGAAGCCTCAGCGCGCTCCCTGGGCGCGGACTCGCTCCGCGTATGGGGAAATGTGATTCTTCCGATACTTCGTCCGTCGATCCTGGCTTCCTGCCTGCTTGTCTTCCTGTTTGATTTCACCAGCTTTGGTGTTATCTTGTTGCTGGGCGGGTCACAATTTGTGACCCTCGAGGTGGAAATTTATTTGCGAGTCCTCAAACTTCCCAACCTGTCGCTGGCCGCATTGCTTTCCGTGATCCAACTTCTTTGCACGTTAATCGTTTCACTGGTCTATAGCCGTGTTGTTACTCACTCCACGGTTCAAACCGCGCCGCGCTCGGCTGAATTGAATATCCACAAACCGAAAACACTTCGAGAAAGAATCTTCGTCATTTCTTTCGCTTTTCTTCTTTTGTCCTTCTTCCTGCTGCCTCTCTCATCCCTCCCGTTGCGCTCTTTCTTCCGTTTCGAAGCAGACCGCGGTCAGCGCGGTGAGATTCAATACGGATTTACTACCGATTACTATACCGAACTCTTTGTAAACCGTCGCGGTTCCGTCTTTTATGTTCCGCCGATTCGGGCAACGATCAATTCACTAGCCTATGCTGGGGCAACAGTCGTCCTCTCGCTTCTTCTTGGTTTCCCAGCTGCGCTTGCTCTTGCAAAACCAACGCGTCTTGAAAAAATTCTCGATCCACTAATCATCCTGCCTCTGGGTTCATCGGCGGTTATGCTCGGGCTGGGCTTTATCATTTCGTTTGGCGCGTGGTTGACTTCTCCACTCCTCGTTCCGTTTGCACACACCCTCGTCGCATTGCCGTTTGTGATTCGCACGCTTCAACCGGCCATTGCCTCCATTCCGCAACGGCTACGTCAGGCTGCATCTACGCTCGGAGCCTCTCCCTTTGAAGTTTGGAAAAACATTGACCTGCCAATCCTGCGCCGTGCGACACTTACTGCCGGAATATTTGCCTTCACCATCTCGCTCGGTGAATTCGGCGCCACGCTTTTGATCTCACGCCCTGAGTATCCCACGATCCCTGTTGCTATTGAACGCTTCCTCTCTCAGCCAGGCGGTTTGAACTATGGTCAGGCGATGGCTATGGCGACGATTCTTATGCTGCTTACTCTCATCAGCATTTTGCTCATCGAAAAATTCCGCTTGCCGAACTCCGGAGAGTTTTGATGCTTGAAGTTCATCACATTTTCAAAACCTATGAAGGCCAGCCTCTCCTCAGGGATATTTCCTTCAAAGTGGGTACGGGTGAGACGATTTGCTTGCTCGGCGCATCCGGAAGCGGGAAATCAACCTTACTACGGATTATTGCCGGATTGGAGAATCCGGACTCGGGCTTTATCTCATTTAACGGCGTTGACCTGACTTTGACACCGCCTCATCTTCGGGACTTTGGCCTGGTCTTTCAGGATTACGCGCTTTTTCCTCACCTTAATGTCAACGAGAATGTTGCTTTCGGTTTGAAAATGAGACGCCTGCCCTCAGACGAAATTACACGGCGCGTAACCAAATCGCTGGAAACGGTTAATCTTATTGGATTTGAAAACAGACAGGTAACAGACTTATCAGGGGGCGAACAGCAACGCGTTGCATTAGCGCGTGCGCTGGCAACCCGTCCGCGGTTGCTGATGTTCGATGAGCCACTCGGCGCATTGGATAGAACTTTACGGGAAGATTTACTGAATGAATTGCGAACGATCTTACATCAAACAAATAGCCCTGCGATCTATGTGACTCATGATCAGGAGGAAGCCTTCACCATTGCAGACCGCGTTTTGATTCTGCACGAGGGCGAAATCATCCGTGAAGGAACCCCAGCAGATGTGTGGGCAAATCCAGAGTCTGCTTTTGTAGCGCGGTTTCTCGGACTGGGAAATGTGATCGAAGGGGAAATCGTTGAGAAGATAGAAGATCATTTATGGAAAGTGGAAAGCCAGTATGGTGTCTTTACCATCTATTGCGCGCACAAACACTCCAAGGGAGATAACATCCGTTTGCTGGCGCGGCCGCTCTTGGCTGAGAAGGAGCCGAACGTTATCCAGGGAATTGTGACCGATGTGATTTTCCAGCAGGATCGATTCAAAGTCACATTGGATAGTGGACTGTACGTTTATTTGCCGAACGCGCCAAAGGTAGGGGAAAAGATTGAAGTGCATATTAAGATAGAATGTCTCGTATGAAAATAAAGGTCCAGAAAAAGAATCCCGCGGGAGAAGTGACCTATGAATATGAAGGTGTGCTGTTGAGTCGTGATGAGAATTCAGTCACCCTCGAAGCCTTGTTCGACCGCGCCGATATGCCTTTTATGGATGTGATTTTCAAAACAGGGGATCGCTTCTTAGAATCTTATTACACAGATCGCTGGTATAACATTTTTGCCATTCATGACCGCGACACGGAAAAGATTAAAGGTTGGTATTGCAACATTGGCAAGCCGGCAGTCATACAGGATGGCATTGTTTCGTACGTTGATCTTGCGTTGGATTTATGGGTTGCGGTAGATGGGACACAAACCGTTTTGGATGAAGACGAATTTGAGGAGTTGAAATTGAACGAAGAGTTAAAAACCGCGGCTTTGCGTGGGTTGGATGAATTAAAGCATCTCTTTAAAAGTAAAAACCCTCCGGTCTAAATAATCGGAGGGTTTTTTTATAATTTGTTTCTAGCCCAACATCGGCAGAAGCAGGCTTGCGCCTTGCATGAGACGGTCGCCATTGTTCCATAGCCACCATCCGCCTGCAACCGCTGCACAACAACAGCAGAGAACTACCACACCAATAACAACATATAATACCGTATTATTCTTTTTGGGCTCTTCAGTGATGGGAGTGACGGGCGGCATTTGATCGTTCATGATTTCTGCTCCTCTTGTGGAATTATGTTTAATGAATAAATGGATTATATCAGGTAGTTTCTCGGCTCGAGCGCCTGTAAAGCCAGTAGATGATGAACGCTGCCAGAACGATCAGCAGTGTCCCAACGACGATCGGTAGAGCAATGGCGAGGAAGGATAAGAGCGTAGACACGACGTCCTCAGCGATGGAGACCGGGATGTTGCCCGCGCCGCCGGTGGTCGCAGTGACCATTGGACGTACTGCACCGGCCTTGGCCACATGAACCGTCCCCGCGACGAGCAAGCCACATGCCAATGCCAACACAGGACTGACGTTGGTGACAACATTTGCGCTGGCGGCGAAGGCAATGGCTCCCGCAGCCGGGCGAATCAGAGTCTGGACAAGGTCGTTGAGATGATTAACAGCCGGGATTTTATCTGCCAGCATCTCGATAATAACCAGGATACACAGCATTAACACGATCCAGGGGTTGGACAGCGTATCCCAAGGTGAATTGAGGTGAATCAAGTTTGTGTAGCGTGCCAGTAAACCCACCAGAAGTAGAGGGATGTATGCATTCAATCCGGCAGATGCCGAGAGACCAAAGGCAGTAAATATTCCAGTAAGTAAATCCATAGTTTCTCCAATTATTAATCCTGGAGTCGGGCGGCAGGCCACCCAAATAGCAGGAGTGACTTCCTGCACTCCAAA
>DATFQC010000109.1:0-3411 GCA_035264425.1 Anaerolineales bacterium | reverse complement strand
AACGCCCTATATTAGCTTCAACGTTGCCTGCCTGGCATTGACCAGTTACCTGCTACTCTCGGTACTGGTCTACATACGCACCTATGTGGTGGGCGAATTTAAGATTTCTTTTGGCAATCTGGGCCCAACAGAGAGTCGCGCGGTCGCTGTTCTCCTGAACAGTGCAATGTATTTTTTCGGTATGCAAAGTATTATGTTGGGCCGGATAACAATTAGCCTATACGATATATTCGTCGCCGCCATTGCCATGCTTTTGACAGGATTTTTTGTCAACACAGCCTTGCGGGAAGCCCGTAGACTGGCAGCTTTGGGAGAATAAGAGGATTTTCCGATAGCCACGTTGTTTTTCACGTCCTCCTATTGAACATGAGAGTTTGAAGAGAGACTTTCAAAGTCTATCCGTCATAAAATCTGATTGAATTCTATTTCAACGGAGGTAGCAAATGATGGATCGAATCTTCGATGGGTGTGTGAGAGTTCTGGTCTATTGGGCGGGGATGGTTGGCATCACATACAAAGAGATCAACGTCTGGGTTTTTGTCATCATATGGCCAATATTGACTATTATCCTAATCGGCGTTATTGTCATGCAACAAAGAAAAATCCACCAATTATCAGAAGACTGACAGAAGAAACATGAGTTGATTCTGTATAATAGCCAGTGAGCGCGCAATTCCTCGCAATTTCGCGGCTTCAAATTTCCATGCAAATGAGGAGAACTATGCACATACTCGGGATCGATGTCGGCGGGTCAGGGATCAAAGGCGCGCCAGTGGATACGGAAACAGGTCAATTGCTGGCCGAACGGATGCGCATCAAGACGCCAAAAAGCGCCGAACCGGAACCCATGGCAGAAATTGTCAACCAGATTGCAGGATTCTTTAATTGGAAAGATCCTGTCGGCATCGGCTTTCCCGCGCCGATCAAAGGTGGCGTTGCAATGATGGCAGCCAACGTCTCACCCAAGTGGGTGAATCTCAATGTCGATGACCTCTTTAGCCGGGTCACAGGCTGTGACTGCACCATGATCAACGATGCAGATGCGGCCGGATTGGCCGAGATGACGTTTGGCGCGGGCCGTGGTCAACCGGGGACCGTTATCATGGTCACACTCGGGACAGGAATTGGCTCGGCCATTTTTTATCGCGGGGCTCTTTTACCCAACACCGAATTTGGTCATGCAGAGCTCAATGGCATGGACGCAGAACACTTTGCCTCTGACGCGGCCCGCCAGCGAGAAGATCTATCCTGGAAGAAATATTCCAGGCGCCTGGACCTCTATCTCAAAATGATGGAACGGCTTTTCTGGCCTGATCTCTTTATCGTAGGCGGCGGAATCAGCAAGGAGTCGGAAAAGTTCCTGCCCCTGCTTACTCTGACAACCCCGATCGTCCCTGCGCAATTACTCAATCAGGCAGGCATCATCGGTGCGGCACTGGCAGCACGAAAGATATCGTGAATCACTTCCTTGAAATCCGATCGTACACTCTCAAGCCGGGTACGCGGCAGGAATTTCATCGTCTCTTCACGGAAGATGCATTTCCGCTGCTCAAACGCTGGAACGTGGATGTGGTCGCGTACGGGCCGTCATTACACGATGAAAATTCCTACTATCTAATGCGGCACTATAACAGTCTCACTCAGCGCGAAGAAAGTGAGAATGCCTTTTACGGCAGCAATGAGTGGAGGCAGGGCCCACGTGAACTGATCCTGGCCCTGATCGAGAATTACTCGGAAATTGTGCTCGAACTAGATCATGTTGTTTTAGAAGGGTTGCGAGGACGACCAGTCTAATTATCTATGCAGGGAAGCCCTCCTTAGAAAAGTAATGGGATTTGTATCCCTTGAAGTGATTCATCATCTTAATCTGCAATTTATCATCTAGTGCTATGGTAAGTAGAAGCACGCCAGTAAAGAAAAACGCAGCAGGAATCGATTCGGCTGCAACCCTATCAGCGCAATGACGTATATTTATCCAACAGCCGAAATCTGGGCTATCGACGGCATCCATTGACAAGCACCTTTTTACATTCCTTATATTTGATCCCGGGTGAAAATGCATCATGGGCAGGCTGGGCGTATATCTTTATTGCCCTTCTGGTGGCCGTGGAAGGACCCATTACGACGCTAGTTGGCGCCGTCGCGGCATCGGCAGGATATTTGAATCCTGTCCTTGTGTTTGTAGCAGCTGGCATCGGCAACCTCACAGCTGACATCCTTTGGTATTCACTAGGCTATCTTGGAAAAATAGAATGGCTTGTACACTATGGCGGCTGGCTTGGCATACGAGAAAGTTCTCTGACACGCCTGCAACAGGATGTTCATACTCACATTCATAAGATCTTATTTGTTGCCAAATTGACCCTCGGCTTTGTCGTTCCCACCTTGATCGCAGCCGGGCTCGCACGTGTTCCTTATAAACGCTGGTTCGGTGTGCTGTTTGCTGCGGAATGCCTCTGGACAGGAAGCCTTGTGCTGGTAGGTTATTATTTTGGTAATATGATCCAAAGCATAGAAACAAGTCTACCCTGGGTGTCAGTAGGGGGTGCCGTGGTTTTTATCGCGATCGTGGTCTACTATTTATTTCATCATCGACCAAAACTGGAGCAGGATCCATAAATGCGCGTCATTATCGTTTCACAAACTTATTCGTATGGGAATGGTCAGGCAAGTTTCACAATTCATCTGGCAGAGAGTATGGCCCAGCACGGCCATCAAGTGATGGTCATCACCCCCTCGGAGCGGATGCAATCCTATTCCATCTCTCAAAATGGCGTACGTATTGAAAAAGTGGCCGCGGTGCATATGTCCATTTTGCATCCAACCATCTATATCACACCATTTCCCAGTCATCGCATCCAGCAACTCTTCCATGAATTTAAACCGGATATTGTGCACATACAGGATCATTATTTTCTATGCAACGCTGCGGTGAATGAAGAGCGCCGCCTGCAAATCCCGCTGATCGGCACAAATCATTTCCTGCCTGAAAACCTGCTCCCCATTTTTAGAAAACATACATCCATCCGGCATCTCTTTTCGATTCCATTATGGAAGATGATGCTGTCTGTCTTCAACAAACTCGACATGGCTGCCACACCCTCCAGGACAGCCGCCCAGATTTTACGCGAACAACAGATCCAGATCCCCGTTCGCGCAATTTCCAATGGTGTTGATACAAACCGCTTCCGTCCGGACCCGGAAACGGAGCGCCTGAGCATTCGCCGAACATATAGCCTCTCTCCTGATCAGACTCTCTTTCTCTATGTTGGGCGACTGGACGGCGAAAAGAGACTGGATACTCTGTTAGAAGCAGTAGCCCTCCTGCCGCGCGACGATTTCCAATTGGCTATTGGCGGATACGGCCTTTACGAGCAGGCACTTCGTAAACAAGCGGCAGCTCTCGGCTTG
>DATFQC010000108.1:0-5111 GCA_035264425.1 Anaerolineales bacterium | reverse complement strand
GCGTTCAGGCACGCGCTGAGTGCAATCCGATTGCTCAATAATCCACGCCCCAAGCAGCCGCCTCAGGGATATCCCGCCTGGCCAACCTGGTTTTCGGCGGTTACATTTTTCCACAATCGTCAATTCGGCGGCTGGCTAATCCTTGGCCTGATTGTTGACACCCTGCTGCATGTCGTCCCATTCACGGCTAACCTAATTGCTCGTTATTGGCCCCTAATGTAATCTGTGAGTAAGAGCGGTCCCTTAACATTAAGGAGCAGTAATTATTGAATTAAGTATGCTGGGTCACTCCTATGCCAACTCAATATCCTTGATTTCCAACCACACGGGTTCGGGGTTTTCCAAAACCCCGAACCCGATTTTTCCTTCGGGCGTGAAGGCAGCATATTGATTGTCAATCCATATAACCAGTCCCAGCGGCGGATTTGGACTCACGTTTGATTCAAACACTTGAACGTTATCTACTTCAAAAGAGACTTGCTCCTCGTGCCAATCCAGTCTGTACTTGTGCCATTGAGTGACCTCTATATGGAGAGCGACTCCCTCTTCGTCAATAACTCTTCCCAACAACCGACGCGTCGTCCTGCGTGAAAAGGGGAGTGCCAGCCCCGCGGGAATCAGAGTCGGGTGAAATCTTGGCGAGCGGAAGGTTTGCGCCAGAAAGCCATTGGCTACTACTTCGTGCTGCGAAATCCCCGTAGGGGGAGCGGAGCCACCGCTTTTTGGTGGCGTAGTCGAAGCGCGTGGATCACGAAACGACAAATAACTTTCCCTTGATGCACCAAAAAACCAGGCCGCATTTGGCATAGTTGGCAATCGAAACGGATTCCCCCCAAAGCCAAGCGACAATCCGAACGGATCGTTCCACAGCCCGAATCCCCATGTTCCAGGAATATCATTACTTGAGGTCCGCGCCAAGAGGCTAAGACTCATTGGGAATTGCAACGGAAATCGGCTTCTCACAGATTGCGCGTAATCATCAACTTGAGCAAGTCGGTAATTGTCCGCTTTTCCTGCAGGGATTGACAAGCGATACATCTGGCGGTCGTCTTGTGAAATATCCTCGACTTTTGCACCGGGCGTAAAGCGTAGAGTTACGGAGTGCCGCATGAGAATCAAAGCCAAAACTTATACTGCAGATTCAATTTACTCCAAACTCTCAATAACTTACTCAGGCGAGCGGTAGTTTCGTGTAAGCCATTTCCGCCCAAGTGTGAAGAAACCGATGGCAGCCCAAACTGCGTTGAGACCTGTCGTGGCGTAAGCCCCTAAAGAAAGAGTATAAATTACCAGAAGAACACCCGCAAAGATGTTTATGCCCTGATACAAAGTGGAATCGCCTTCTGTCTTTTTCATGGAGACTAAAGCGTACGCAAGTAGATATAAGATCGAGCCGGTCCAGCCGAGGATGTCAATGAAAAGTTTTGGAAGCATAGGATTTGTTTACTCTTATAAGTTGGATTGCTTAGTATTATTGCATGATTTAGAACTTTTGTAAAACCAATTCTTATAATTGCGGGTAAAATTCTTTTCATGAGAACCGTATTTTGGGAAGATAACCAATTAAAGATGATCGACCAGCGCATTTTGCCGGGTCGCTTTGAGATCGTTTCGTTCAAGGACCACGTGTCTGTTGCGCGTGCAATTAAGGATATGGTCGTGCGCGGGGCGCCCGCGATCGGCGCCGCGGCTGCCTTTGGGCTTGCGCTGGCTGGTTTTGAATCAGCGGCAACGTCCAGCCATGAATTGCTTGATGATTTACAAACTGCTTCCATTACTTTGAAAGCAGCACGCCCTACAGCCGTGAATTTAGCGTGGGCAATCGATAGAGTCTTGTGGATCGCGGCAAAGCTGAAAGATGAACGAAGCTCGGATGAATTGCGCCAGGTTGTTCTGGATGCGGCCCAGCGGATTGCGGATGAAGATGTGGAGATCAATAAACGGATGGCAGACCACGGCGCGACCCTGATCAATGACGGTGACACCATCATCCATCACTGCAATACCGGTGCATTGGCGACTGTCGATTGGGGCACGGCTTTGGGCGTCATCCGTACGGCACACGAACAGGGCAAACGGATCCATGTGCTGGTGGACGAAACACGTCCGCGTTTGCAAGGCGCGCGTCTCACCGCCTGGGAATTAGACCAATATGGAATTCCCTATGAGATCATCAGTGACAATATGTCGGGTTATTTTCTTAAGGCAGGCAAAGCGCAGAAAGTCTTTTTCGGTGCCGATCGGGTCGCGGCGAATGGGGATGTGGCAAACAAAATTGGAACCTATATGCTCGCCCTGGCCGCAAACGATAACGGTGTCCCTGCCTATTCTGTGGTTCCTACCTCAACGGTTGACCTTTCCCTTCAACACGGTGACTTAATCCCAATTGAGGAACGCGATCCGGAAGAGGTACTTGGGATTGAATTCCATGGCGAGCGCGTTGCACCCATCGAAGCGGAGGCGCGCAATATTGCCTTCGACGTAACGCCTAATCGTTTGATCACGGGCATTGTGACCGAGAATGGGATTGTCTATCCGCCGTTCGATATCAATTTGAAGAAAGCCGTGTTGGGATAAGCTATGATGCTTTTCCAGCCGCCTCCACCCACGCGTTACGACCTCCGTTTCAACCTCCTGGGATTTCCTATTCGTGTTTCTCCACTTTTTTGGCTGATCGCCGTCCTTCTGGGATCTTCGTCTGGTGACCCTCTCCAGATCCTGATCTGGGTTGTGGTTGTCTTTGTTTCTATTCTGATCCATGAGCTGGGGCACGCGCTGGCGTTTCGTCATTATGGACTGGCGTCACAGATCATCCTGCACTTCTCGGGTGGGCTGACCGTCCCTGAATCCACCTTGTGGGGAAACCGATGGGCCAATGTCGCGCTTGGACCGAATGAGCAAATCTTCATCTCGGTGGCCGGACCCGGTGCAGGATTTTTGTTCGCTGCCTTGATCATCGCGGGAGTAGTTCTATCGGGCGGATCGATTATCACAACCAGGCTATTAGGATTTATCCCTTTGCCAGGGCTGGCGTTGTTACCATTTGGTGGCCAGCTTTTGGGTGCCTTTGTGACAGCTCTGCTTTGGGTGAACATCTTTTGGGGGTTCATCAATCTTATGCCGGTCTTCCCGCTCGACGGGGGCAATGTTGCGCGATCTGTTTTGCTGCAGGTCGACCCGGCTGAGGGTATACGCAAATCGCTCTGGGTTTCGGTGATTACAGGCGGGTTGATCGCATTACTGGGTTTCTTTTTCCTGCACAGCGTCTATATGGCCCTCCTGTTTGGGTTTTTAGCCTTCCAGAGTTATCAATCGTTACAGAGTCGTTTTTGACATTTTAATTTTTAGTCAAAACTTTGTACATCAATGGTTTAAGTCTTAAATTGTTAAAGTTTAATTTCTAGACAATACAGTTGTGACATGATAAACTTTTGCGGCTAAATGGCGTGGCGCTCAAGCGCCACGCCTTTTCCTGCGAATATACAACATCATTGCGTACCTTCAGAGGTAATCTTAATGAATCGGCAAAGATAAGATTGCTTCGGGAAAACGCCCTCGCAATGACAGAGGTGGCATGGATATTCTTCTTACTGGCTCGGTTGCTTACGATTACCTCATGACCTTTCCGGGTTACTTCAAAGAGCAGATCCTCCCGGAACGATTGGGCTCCATTAGTCTTTCCTTTCTCGTAGACGCCATGTCCAAACAACGGGGTGGCGTGGCGCCCAATATCGCGTATACAATGGCCCTGCTCGGCGAAAGGCCGCGCGTGATGGCAACCGTGGGGGAGGATTTCGGAGATTACCGTGCCTGGCTTGATTCTAAAGGAATAGATACATCTCTGATGCACGTTGTCCCCGGCGTATTTACCGCATCATTCTTCGCGACGACCGATCAGGCTTCTGCACAAATTGCCTCTTTTTACCCCGGCGCGATGGGACACGCTGCGACTCAATCCCTCAACGATCTCACAAGTAAGCCCGATCTGGTCATTGTCTCGCCGAACGCGCCTGACGCGATGATGAAGTTTCCCGCCGAGTGCCGTGAACTGGGAATCGATTATCTTTATGACCCCAGTCAGCAGGTATTGCGGCTTGACGGTCATGAGCTGTCACGTGATATGGAGGGCGCACAGTTCCTGTTCTGCAATGATTATGAATTTGGACTGATCTCCAAGAAAACAGGCTGGAGTCTGGATCAGATCTTGGATCATGTAAAGATACTGGTGATTACGCGCGGCAAGGATGGCGCGGACCTGTACGCGGGCATGGATTCAGTTCATATCCCTACAGTCCCTGAAGATGAGATCGTCGATCCTACGGGAGTAGGTGATGCCTTCCGCGGCGGGTTCCTCACCGGCTACTCACGCGGCTTCGACTGGAAGTTGTGCGGTGAAATCGGCTCACTTGCAGCTGTGTATTGTCTTGAACAGCAAGGTCCGCAGAGTCATGCTTATACGCGTGAGGGATTTGTGAAACGCTTCCGCCGCCATTTCGACGATAACGAAAAACTGGATGAGTTGATGATGTTGGTTTGAGGTTGATGTTTGATTGGTTGAATAAAAAGTATAATCAATCACCACGATAAGCCACAAAGGAGTCCAAAGTCTCCTGGCTTTGTAACCTCAACGACAGGAGTCGCTGACTCCAGAAAAGAATTTATTACGAACGGAGTAACAATGAAAGAAGCAACAGTAGGAAATTACGATATTAAAGATATTAGCCAGGCCGAAGGTGGCCGTCGCCGTATGGATTGGGCAGAGCATGAGATGCCCGTCTTGCGTCAGATCCGCGAGCGCTTCAAAAAAGAAAAGCCCCTGCAGGGCTTGCGCGTTTCAGCTTGTCTGCATGTAACCACCGAAACAGCTAACCTGATGGTCACATTGCAGGATGGCGGCGCGGACATTGTCCTGACTGCCTCAAACCCACTCTCCACCCAGGATGATGTTGCTGCCGCGTTGGTAAATCAATTTGAGATCCCCACCTTTGCCATTAAAGGCGAAGATAAAATGACCTATTTCAAGCACATTCGTGCTGCGCTCGAGCACAAACCGCACATGACGATGGATGATGGCGCGGATCTTGTCTCTTCATTGTTTTTCATCGAAATGG
>DATFQC010000107.1:0-2227 GCA_035264425.1 Anaerolineales bacterium | reverse complement strand
GACTATGAAGACCCTTTTAACTTCAAGGTGATCCCAAATTCTTGTAAATCAAATAATTAGGTGAAAATGTCTAAGGATCAAGTTGTACTCATCACTGGCGCGGGGGGCGGAATCGGACGCGCAGCTGTGCATCATTTTGCTGAAAAGGATTGGCGGGTCATTGGGGTTGACCGTAACGAATTTGGCGAAGATTTCCCAAAGGATGGATGCTTCATCCAAGCCGATATTTCCAACCCTGAATCGACCGAACAGATCTTTAAGCAGGCACGTGCTTTCAATTCTACGCTGCATGCCCTGGTCAATAACGCCGCCGTCCAGGTGGCCAAACCACTTGTGGAGACAACAGTCGAAGAATGGGATGCGGTGATGGCTTCCAATCTGCGTTCTGCTTTTTTATTTGTCAAGCTTGCGCATCCGCTGATAAAGGCCGCGGGCGGAGGAGCGATCGTCAATGTTTCGTCGGTGCACGCCATTCAGACCTCGGCCAATATCGCTGCGTACGCCGCCTCGAAAGGTGGCCTGCTTGCCCTGACACGCGCTATGGCAATCGAATTTGCCCCTGATGAAATCCGTGTCAATGCCATCCTGCCTGGCGCCGTAGATACGCCCATGCTCCGGGCCGGCCTGGGACGTGGACACGCCGGCTACGGCGATATGCAGGAACGCCTGGACAATCTTGCGCGTAGGACAGTCAGCGGCAAGGTTGGCAAGCCTGAAGAAATTGCCCGCGCCATCTACTTCCTTGCAGATAATGAGCAATCCTCTTTTATGACCGGACAGGCGCTGGTGGTGGATGGCGGCGCGACTGCCCGATTAAGTACAGAATAAATTCTTTTCCTTCTATGAAGCAAACACTCAAGCAAATCACTCCACCATTTTTATGGAATTTTGCACGGGCGACGAATGACTCTATTCGTCGCATCCCTGAACTACCCGCCGCCTATCTTCACCCCTGGCGGCGGGAGGGTATTCGCCGGCTGGCCGCGCTCAAGGATATTCACAGAGGGAAAAGAGCCTTTGTCATCGCCAACGGACCCAGCCTAAAATACACAGATATGAGCAGGCTTAGGAACGAATTTACGTTTGGGATGAACCGCATCTACTTAATGTTCCCCGGGCTGGGGTTTTCTACAACGTATCTGACGGTCGTCAACGATCTTGTAATCGAGCAAACCGCTGGCGAACTCGCGGCTCTTTCCTTACCAAAGTTTCTCGCGTGGCGTTCGCGCCGTCACTTTCCACATGGTTTATCGATTTCCCGATTACCAACCTTCCTTTACACCTCTTACACGGGTCCGCGTTTCTCTACCGATGTGCGCGGACGCGTCTGGGAAGGCGCGACGGTGACCAATGTTACGTTACAGCTTGCGTTCCATATGGGATTTCAACAGGTTATTCTCATCGGTGTGGATCACAACTACAATACAACCGGCAAGCCGAATACAACTGTGGTATCGCAGGGAGATGACCCCAATCACTTTTCACCTTCCTATTTTGGCAAGGGCTTCCGCTGGCAATTGCCTGATCTTGATACCTCAGAGGTAGGTTATAGCATGGCACGCGCTGCCTACCGAAAAGCAGGACGTGAAATCCTCGATGCCACGATTGGCGGCAAGCTGATGATTTTCCCCAAGGTAGACTATGAGTCTCTTTTCTAAATGCAATTGCAAGTTTGTTTCGCGCTGAGCGGAGCACTAACGAAGTCGAAGCGTGGGCAACCAAGGTAAACTCTGAGAATATGAAACTCGTTTCCATCGTCACCCCTTCCTACAACCAGGCCTCCTATCTTGAGCAAACCATCCAGTCTGTGCTCGGACAGGATTATCCACGCATCGAATATATCGTTGTGGATGGCGCATCCACTGATACTTCGTATGAGATCATCGAGAAGTATAACGATCGTCTGGCGTACTGGATTTCCGAAAAAGATAGCGGTCAGGCCGAAGCGATCAATAAAGGGTTTGCGCGGGCAAACGGGGAGATCCTGGCGTGGCTGAATTCAGATGATTATTATCTACCCAATACAATCTCTGCGGTGGTGAAATGTTTTGAAGAAAACCCTGAGGTTGTGATGGTTTATGGAGATATGCTGGCTGTAGAAGGGAATGGACAGATCATTAATATCTTGAAGTACAAGCAATTATCTTTAGAGGACTTATTGTGTTTCCAGATCATTGGACAACCTAGTGTTTTCTTTCGACGCTCTGCTCTTGAAGAAACAGGATTG
>DATFQC010000106.1:0-4168 GCA_035264425.1 Anaerolineales bacterium | reverse complement strand
AATTTCTACGTCTTTTGTATTCTCGGCGATCCGCTCCACTGCGTCGGAGGCAGCCAAATCAACAGGGACGATTTTTGTTTCAACATTGTATTTTGTTGAAAATTCTGCTGCCAGTGTTTGAAGCAACTCAGCCCGTCGCGCAACCAAAACAAGGTTCAAGCCACGGGCAGCCAATTGCTCTGTGTACTCTGCCCCGATTCCTTCAGATGCACCAGCGACGAGTGCCCAACCGCCGTAGCGCGCCCCGAAATCTAATTGATCAGCCATGGATCATTGGCACGACATCGATCGAGAGAGTTTTAACTGGTGCAGCAGCCTGTACAAACGGATGTTCTTTTCGCAGTCGAAGGGTCAGGAAGATAGGCATCAACAGCCACGGCAAATTTAATGCCAGCACGAAGGGAAGATTCGGCGTCGCGTGTGAGCCTGCGGCCTCTTCGCCCAAAATAATGAACACACCGGCAAACATCATCCCGGAATAAAAAATCGCAGGGATTCGAATCCAATCTTTTCCTTTGATCAAAGCAAAGATCGCCAACACATAAAATGGCCCATAGAAAAGGACATCGATCCAAATCGTCATCTTCCACCATTGCGGACGCGCCAGGAGCAGCGGGTCAAAGGAATTTCCGTAGGCGTGGATCAGTGTGACCATTGAAGCTGGCGGCCAAAGAGGTTGTTGAAAACGAGAGGGATCAGGAATGATTAATTGTTCAACGTCCACAATATAGGTAATGAAAAATAGATTGATGAGGAAAAAGCCGACGAAGATCCAATCCACCCGGCGTTGCGAAAAGGGAATCGTTTTCTGTTCCATGGCTACCTCTAAAGTCGATCATAAATTGATAAAGAGAAGGGCGACAAATTGTCGCCCATACTTTTCTTGCGTAAGTCTAGTACCTACCTCTGTGTAGTTCCACTTCTGGATTTGCCAGATCATCTTCTCGGGCTGGAAAGACCTGCACAGCGCAGGCCTTAAACTCAGGAATTTTCGCCTGAGGGTCCAAGACATCATTGGTCAGCAGATTTGCGGCGGCTTCCGCAAAATGGAACGGGATGAAGAGGACTCCCACGGAGGTTTTTTCCGTGACCGTTGCCCGCAACACCACTTCTCCGCGTCGGCTCTGAACCCTGACCGGGTCGCCGTTGCGGATGCCATGTATCTCCGCGTCGGCCGGATGGATATCAACGCGTGCTTCTGGGTAAGCCTCATCGAGCGCAGAGTGACGTGTCATGGTACCACCATGCCAGTGCTCGAGCACGCGTCCTGTTGTGAGAATGAAAGGATATTCATCATCAGGCTCTTCCATCACAGGAACATAATCCAGCGGGATGAATTTGCCACGGCCGCGCGGGAAAGATTCCGTAAAGAGCGTCGGCGTGCCAGGATGATTCAAATCTGGCACAGGGTAGATCAGTCCCACTTTATCAATGCGATCATAAGTAATCCCTGCGTAATCCTGATTAACGCTTGCCATCTCACGCAGGATCTCCTCAGGATTGGAATAATCCCATTTGACGGTATCACGCCCGAGTCGGGATTCAATGCGCAGCGCCAGGTCACAGATGATTTGCCAGTCGGGACGCGCTTTCCCGCGGGGAGGCTGCGCGGCACGGACGCGTTGCACGCGTCGATCGGTATTCGAGAAGGTGCCTTCTTTTTCGGCAAACGGCGTCGCGGGCAGGAAGACATCTGCAAACGCGCCCGACTCATTGATGAAAATATCCTGCGAGACGAGGAACTCAAGCTCCTGCATATGCTCACGCGTCACGTTGAGGTTCGGCTCAGACATCATTGGATTCTCACCCATGATATAAAGTGCGCGCACACCACCTTCATGCGCGTGAGAAAGGATTTCAGTAGTTGTTAGACCCAGCTTGCGAGATAGACCATCTGGTTCGATATTCCAGGTATGCTCCCATTTTTTCGCGTTGTCTTCACTATCAACACGCATATAACCGGGATAATGGAACGGCATCGCACCCATATCGCTGGCGCCCTGCACGTTGTTTTGTCCACGCAACGGATTGAGCCCGGTCCCGTCCCGCCCGATATGACCGGTGAGAAACGCGAGATGGATCAGCGCCAGGGCGGAAGCTGTTCCATGCGACAGCTGAGAGATGCCCATACCCCAATAGATAGCGGCGTTCTTGGCAGAAGCATACATGCGGGCAGCTTTGCGAATATCCGCGGCGGGCACGCCTGAAATTTCCTCAGCATATTCCGGAGTGAACTTCTCCAGCGACTCAAGGAAGTCCTGATAGCCTTCGGTACGACTGGCAATAAACTCGTGATTGATCAGATTCTCTTCGACAATCACATGCGCCATCGCAGAGAAGACAGGCACGTTCGTACCCGGCTTGAGTGGCAGCCACATCTCGGCGAAATCAACCAGCTCGATGCGGCGCGGATCGATCACGATCATCTTGGCGCCGTTCTGTCTGACGGCCTCTTTCATTTGTAGCGCAATAATAGGATGGTTCTCGCTCGTGTTCGAACCTGTAACAATGAACACATCGTTCAACATCACCTGCGAGGCAGTATTACTCATTGCCGAGGAACCAATCGCTTGCTGAAGCGCAACCACAGAGCCTGCATGACAAAGGCGCGTACAATGATCCACATTGTTGGTGCGGAACAGGGCGCGATACATTTTCTGCAAAAGATAGTTATCTTCGTTGGTAGCTTTGGCACAGCAATAGACGGCCATCGCATCTGAGCCGTCACGCTGGTAGATACGCACGAGGTTATCGACGACGAAGCTGAGGGCGGTATCCC
Source organism: Anaerolineales bacterium (assembly GCA_035264425.1). Lineage (GTDB taxonomy): Bacteria > Chloroflexota > Anaerolineae > Anaerolineales > Villigracilaceae > Defluviilinea. The sequence goes on along the minus strand of DATFQC010000106.1, from coordinate 1,389 downwards.
AATCAGTTTCGACCCAATCCCAATCATTGGAGATTTGAGAATTGGGGATTGGCCCTCCATCTTTGCTCACAGCAAAGACTTGTTCGCGTCCTTCAGGTTTTGGTTTGCCTTCAAGTAAGTACCGCCGCGCCAATGGAGTTGTCACACGCTTGGGGTGATAGACAAAGTCATAACCAAAGCGGCCCTTGACACAAAGATTCCCTTGATTGACTGGCGAGTCAAACGGCGAGGTGACTTTGAATATGAAATCATCTTTAACGTGTAATTGCAAATTGCATCCCACCCCACAGTAGGGGCAGGTTGTGGTGACAATTCGATCGGGTTTGATCATAATGTTTCTCTTTATGTCGATTTATCAATCGCTTTCAAAATTTTCTTTATTTTCTTTTTGTAATCTGAATCTTCGATGAAGTGAATAAATATTACGATAAAAAGAATACCCATAAACAACACAAACTGACGAATGTCAATTTCAGGAAAAGCTAAGACTATTTCAGGGAATGTAAATAACAATATGAATGCCACAATGATTAAGAGAAGGCCCAAAGGTATTATCGAAAGAAATATACCGTGGGCAGATACTGTCCTTTTATATAAACGAATTATTCTTGCTTTTCTATCATCAGGCAATTTATCCAAAGTCTCAATGGTTTTATCCATCACACGACGCCGGAGAATTTTTATTGCGAACCAAAAAATGGTAAAAATGGGCATTACGATGAAATATATTGAAAGAAGTTTTTGCGAAAAGATGCCCATATTATTTAATCATCCTTTATTCCTTCGCTGTTTTCTTCCAGTATTCATCACACTGATTTCCTGCGGACTCAGACCTTCTTCCAATAAAAACTCGCGTTTCGGTTTCAATGCGCCGGTGGGACAGACCCCCACACATTGACCGCATAACACGCAAGTCGTTTCGGGAATGGCTTTATCGAAGAATGTACCGATCTGGGTTTCATAGCCGCGGCCTTCGAAATTGATGGCGTACGTGTATTGTGCATCGTCCGCGCAGACCTGCACACAGCGCCAGCACAAGAGACATTTCGAGTAATCGCGCACGTACATCGGATTATCATCTTTGACCGGGATTTCACGGCGTTCCGCATCCGGGAAACGATTCACGTCTACGCCGTATTCGTTCATCATCACCTGGATATCTGCTGCCTCAGACAAATCCATCGTGGAAGCCAGCATTTCCAGGATTGTTTTTCGGGCGCGGATGACTTTCTCGCTGCGCGTTTGGACTTTCATATTATTCGCGGCTTCGACAATACACGCAGGTTGAAGCACTCGCATCCCCTCGACTTCAACCACACACATGCGGCATAATCCATTGGCTGTCGTTGCTTCGTGGAAACAGATAGTGGGAATCTCTTTTCCAATTTC
>DATFQC010000105.1:0-7203 GCA_035264425.1 Anaerolineales bacterium | reverse complement strand
CGCCACCACCAAAATGGCGCCATCCACCTGAGCGGCTCCGGTGATCATGTTCTTGATGTAGTCCCGATGCCCAGGCATATCCACATGGGCATAATGACGCTTGTCCGTCTCATATTCCACATGTGCAATGTTGATCGTGATGCCGCGCGCCTTCTCTTCCGGCGCATTGTCGATCTGATCGTATGCCCGGAACTCCGCATTCCCTAACAGCCCCGCCACCTTCGTGATGGCCGCCGTCAACGTCGTCTTGCCATGGTCGATGTGTCCCATCGTCCCCACATTCAGATGCGGCTTGTTCCTGTCATATTTCTGCTTCGCCATTGATGAATCTCCTTCTGATAATGAAAGCGTTAGTAGTAATTTATTTCAAAATTTCCTGCGCCACAGATTGCGAAACCGGCGCATAGTGATCAAATTCCATGCTTGAAACACCACGCCCTTGCGTGGCTGAACGCAGATCGGTGGCGTAGCCAAACATTTCACCCAATGGAACAAAGGCACGAACAGCTTGGGCATTACCGGGGCGCACTTCCAATCCTTGAATGCTGCCACGTCGGCTGTTGATCTGACCGATGACATCGCCCAGGTATTCATCTGGCACAACGACTTCAACTTTCATAATTGGCTCAAGCAGCACAGGAGAACCCCGCTGTACACCTTCTTTAAAGGCCATGGAGCCTGCCAGCTTGAATGCCATTTCGCTCGAATCCACTTCATGGAATGAACCATCGAACAAAGTGATCTTTGTATCTACAACCGGATAACCAGCCAATACGCCACTGTCAGCAGCTTCAATGACACCTTTTTGAACGGCCGGGATATATTCCTTCGGGATCGAGCCACCGATGATTTTGTTTTCAAAAATAATTCCACTGCCCCTATCACCTGGTTCCAGTGAAATCACCACATGACCATATTGACCGTGTCCACCAGATTGTTTGGCGTACTTGAAGTCCACTTTCGGGACCGAGCGGGTAATGGATTCGCGATAGGCAACTCGCGGCTTGCCAATGTTTGCCTGCACGCGAAACTCGCGCAACATGCGATCAACGAGAATGTCAAGATGTAACTCACCCATCCCAGAAATAATCGTCTGACCGGTATTCTCATCAGAGCGGACACGGAACGTTGGGTCTTCCTCTGAAAGTTTACGCAGGGCTTCGCCCATTTTCTCCTGATCGGCTGAGCTTTTTGGCTCGATCGCAATGGAGATGACTGGCTCCGGGAAGGTAATACTTTCCAAAATGATTTTCCTGGTGTCACAAAGGGTGTCGCCAGTAAAGGTCTCTTTTAATCCCAATACTGCACCAATATCACCGGCCCGCACTTCAGTAATATCTTCGCGGCGGTCAGCATGCATACGGATCAAACGACCAATTCTTTCACGCCTGCCCTTGCTGGTATTTGTCAACATTTGCCCCTGAGAAAGGACACCCGAGTAGACTCGGAAATAAGCCAAACGTCCCACATAAGGATCAGTGACGATCTTAAAAACCAACGCGCTTAAAGGAGCATCATCTCTGGGAGGCAGCTCGATCGTCTCTTCCCGATCGACATCGGTCCCAGTCAATGGTGGCACATCTGCCGGGGATGGCAAATAATCGATGACTGCATCCAGCAGAACCTGAACGCCTTTATTTTTCAAAGAAGAACCACAAAAAACAGGTGCTGCCTGACTAGCAATTACCCCTTTTCTTAAAGCAGCCTTCAGTTCATCAACGGTAATTTCCTGTGCTTCAAGATACTTTAACGTCAAATCATCATCAAGCTCGGCGATTCTTTCCACCATGTACGCACGGGCTTCTCGAACTTCTGTTTTCAACTCCTCTGGAATATCGATGACCTTAGGTTCTTTTCCTAAATCATCATCCCAGATAATGGCTCGTTCTTCCAGAAGATCCACAACGCCTCGGAACGTTGCTTCAAAACCAATCGGTAACTGCATCGGGATTGGATTGGCACCCAGGCGATCTTTAATGGATTCAATTGTCCGCTGATAGGAAGCGCCAACACGATCCATCTTATTGACAAAGCAGATGCGCGGGACGCCATAACGGTCCGCCTGGCGCCATACCGTCTCACTCTGTGGTTCCACACCCTGAACCGCATCAAAGACAACAACGCCTCCATCTAAAACACGCAGGGAACGTTGAACTTCGGCTGTAAAGTCGATATGGCCGGGGGTATCAATCAGGTTGAATTGATAGCCCTTCCATTCGGCCGATACAGCTGCAGAAACGATAGTGATACCACGCTCGCGTTCCTGAACCATCCAATCGGTAACGGTCGTCCCCTCATCGACGGAGCCGATGCGATGGGTCTTGCCCGTGTAGAACATAATACGCTCGGTAGTTGTTGTTTTACCAGCGTCAATGTGGGCAATAATTCCAATATTTCTATACTTCTCGAGCGGATACTCACGGGCCATTCGTTAAATTACCTTTACATTCCTCTAAATTGCCTACACGCGGTAATGCGAGAAGGCGCGATTGGCTTCTGCCATCTTATGGGTTTCGTCACGCTTACGGATTGCCGAACCCGTTTCATTGAAAGCATCGATTAATTCTCCCGCTAACTTTTCAGCGAAAGATTTTCCAGCTCGATCGTGAGCTGCAGACAAAATCCAGCGGAGCGCCAGCGTTGTGCGGCGATCCGTCGAAACTTCCATAGGTACCTGATAGGTTGCACCACCTACACGTCTTGGACGAACTTCCATGACCGGCGAAACATTCTTAAGGGCACCATCAAAAACATCCAAAGGATTTTTTTGAGTGCGCTCTTTAATCAAATCCATGGCATCGTAAATAAGTCCAGTGGCAACGCTTTTCTTGCCGCGTTTCAATACATGCTGCACCATTGTTTGAACGTGCACACTGTTATAACGAATATCGGGAAGGATTTCCCGTTGTTCAGGTTTTGCTCTACGCATAATTCATTACTCCGTCAATTACTTTGGACGCTTCGCGCCGTATTTGGAACGACCTTGTTTTCGATTCGCCACACCGGTGGTATCCAAAGATCCGCGCACGATGTGATAACGCACACCAGGCAAGTCCTTCACGCGACCGCCACGCACCAGTACCACAGAGTGTTCCTGCAACTGATGACCTTCACCCGGAATATAAGCAGTCACTTCAATGCCGTTCGTCAAACGAACGCGGGCAATTTTACGCAAGGCCGAATTTGGTTTCTTGGGAGTCATTGTACGTACGATCGTACAAACGCCTCGCTTTTGAGGTGCGCCCTTTTCCTGGCGCACACGACGCTGCTTGTTCGAGTTCAATGTGTACTGCAGAGCCGGCGCTTTACTTTTTACTCGCTTATTCTTGCGGCCCTTGCGGACCATTTGATTGATTGTCGGCACGATTCGCCTCCGATTACTACTTTCTTTACAATGATTTGACGTATTTTGTCGCAAGAAATGAGGCCATCACAATTACACTGATGGCCTCATTTGTAGTGCCATGCCTTGTAGCGGGATTATTGCCGCTTTATCTATTGGCAACGAATGGTGATTTTATCACCCACTCCAATTGCCGTCAAGATTACTACTTGGTCATTAGATTATTTCCAATACCTAACAATCCAGTATCCAACTTGGGTGGATGTTGTTTTTCTTCATCCTTACCAAACTTGACAACATCACCGCCTTCATTGATTGCTTCAACAGCAAGACCAAGCGATTGCAATTCTTTAACCAGCACGCGGAATGAAGCAGGAATACTTGGTTCCTCAATGGGTTCACCTTTGACGATGGCTTCATAGGTGTTGACACGTCCCTGTACATCATCTGACTTAACGGTCAACATTTCCTGCAGAGTATATGCCGCACCATAAGCTTCCAGTGCCCATACTTCCATTTCACCAAATCGTTGGCCACCAAATTGCGCCTTACCACCAAGGGGCTGTTGGGTCACCAGACTGTATGGCCCAGTAGAGCGGGCGTGGACTTTATCTTCAACAAGATGGTGTAACTTCAAAACAGTCATTACACCCACTGTTACAGGCTGGTCATAAGGAATTCCAGACTTGCCATCACGCAAGACTTGCTTGCCAAGAATTGGCAACGGATCGCCACTGATGTTCGTGATCTCCTGAGCCACTTCCATAAGGCGTGCCTCAGCAATTCTGCCGGGGTGATCATGACTTTCGATCCACAAACGCAGACAAGCGTTTACTGCGGCAGTGTTGTATTGTTCTCTTAAGCGCGGATCCACATCTGCAGGGTGGAAGATCGTATCCGGATCATAGCCTCGGTCGCGTACCCATTCCGCTGCTGCCGCGTGACGGGCGTAATCCACTTCATTCAAATCGTATGGATCATACTCACGACCGCCAAGCCATTCTTCAAGATAGAGGCGTCTTACTTCATCATCATCCTGAATTGACTCAGGGTTATATTCCTGTTGCTTGATCCATTCCCAGGCTGCTGCCGCTGATTCTTTCCATGCCTGGTCAACAATCCAGGCCCGGGCGAGTTCGGCCTCGATCTCTTCTTCGGAGGCTCCATCAAACACTGGAGTCACAGCGCGATAGCCAAGACGTTTGGCAGCCCATCCGAGATGAACTTCCAGGACCTGACCAATATTCATACGACCAGGAACACCCAATGGATTCAAAATGATATCAACAGGTGTTCCATCTTCGAGAAAAGGCATATCCTCGACCGGGACTACTTTCGAAACCACACCTTTGTTTCCATGACGACCTGCCATTTTATCTCCGGCGGTCAACTTGCGGCGTTGAGCCACAGAGACGCGTACCATCATATCGACACCGGCAGACAGGTCTGAATTTTCCTCGCGGGTGAAGACTTTTACATCAACTACTTTTCCGCGTTCGCCATGGGGCATGCGCAACGATGTATCTTTTACATCGCGTGATTTCTCACCAAAGATGGCACGCAGGAGCCGTTCTTCAGGCGTAAGTTCCTTCTCACCCTTGGGTGTGATCTTTCCAACCAAAATATCATTTGGTCCAACTTCCGCACCAATGCGAATGATGCCATTCTCATCAAGATCCTTGATCGCATCTTCCCCAACATTGGGAATGTCACGCGTAATTTCTTCCGGACCAAGCTTGGTATCCCTTGCTTCCACTTCATATTTTTCAATATGAACAGAAGTAAAGCGATCTTCCTGAACAAGGCGTTCGGAAATCAGGATAGCATCTTCAAAGTTGCCACCTTCCCATGAAAGGAATGCTACAACAACATTTTGACCAAGAGCCAACTGTCCACTTTCTGTGGAGGATGAGTCGGCGATAATATCGCCCTTCTTGATCTTTTGTCCCTTCACAACGGCTGGACGCTGATCAATACAAGTGCTTTGATTGGATCTCTGGTATTTACGCAGTTGATACGTATGAAGGCCAGCTCGTTCCTTGACAGTGATTGTGTTGCCGGTAACAGAAGTAATCTCGCCATCGGCTTCCGCCACCACAACTTGACCAGAGTCCAGCGCGGCATGATATTCCATGCCTGTGGAAACCAATGGGATTTCAGGGCGCACAAGCGGAACCGCCTGCGCCTGCATGTTGGAGCCCATTAAAGCGCGGTTAGCATCATCATGCTCAAGGAACGGGATGAGCGCTGCACTGATCCCAACGACCTGATGCGGAGCGACATCCATAAAATCCACTGACTCAGGCGTAGAGAAAATAAAGCCTGAGTGATAACGGCATGATACTCGATCACGCACAAATTCCTTATTGTCCTTGAGTGGAGCATTTGCCTGAGCGATCACATATTTATCCTCAGCATCAGCAGAGAGATAATCGAATTGATCAGAGACAAACGGAGCAATGCTAACAGGATTACCAGTTTTGGCAATTCTTTTTATCATTTTTGCATCGATCGTCTCGCCACTCTTGAAGAGAACTTCTTCCGATTTTGGATCCACAACGTTCTCACGCAACGTACGGCCTTCAAGCCGCTCATCATCCGCGGACATGGTTCTAAAGACCTTGCGATAGGGAGTTTCAATGAAACCATACTCATTCACGCGAGCAAAAGAAGCCAAACGTCCAATTAAACCAATGTTCGGACCTTCAGGTGTTTCAATTGGACAGATGCGACCGTAGTGTGAGTGATGGACATCGCGTACATCGAAGCCTGCACGTTCGCGACGCAGACCACCGGGACCTAACGCGGAGAGTGTGCGCTTGTGGCGCAATTCAGCAAGTGGATTGGTTTGATCCATGAACTGAGAAAGCTGGGAAGAGCCAAAAAATTCGCGTAACGCCGCAACCACAGGACGAATATTAACCAGCGTTACTGGTGACAGCTGTTCCTGATCGCGAATAGACATGCGTTCTTTGATCACGCGTTCCATACGCCTCAGACCGATGCGCAGTTTGTTCTGGATCAACTCACCCACGGTCTTGACGCGGCGATTTCCCAGATGATCGATATCATCAGGCTTTTCAACCCCATTATTGATCTGGATCATGCGGCGCAGCAAGCGGATCACATCACTCTTTGTAACAGTGCGGTGTGGAATGGGGACGTCAAGATCCAGCTTCTGATTTAATTTGTAACGACCTACGCGCTCCAAGTCATAATGGCGCTGGTCAAACAACTGCTCTTCAAGGAACTGCCGAGCATTTTCAAGCGTAGCGGGATCGCCCGGGCGCATTTTGCGGAAGAACTCGATCAACGCCGCTTCGGCAATTGTCTGCTTGTTCGAAACTTCCCATTCGGGTTCCTGCTTGAGGGTAGATGGGATAAACATACGCTCAGGATTGTTATCCACATCTTGAAACAGAGACAATATTTCTTCATCGCTGCCGGTCTTTAACGGCGAGTCTTTCGTACCATCATCCACAGCGGCCAGTGCGCGCAAGAAAACCGTGATCGGCACCGTGCGCTTACGATTGAACTTCAAGATGATGTAATCAGACTTACGAGTTTCAAACTCCATCCACGCGCCACGATCTGGGATCAACTTGGACATGGCCAGCGGACGTCCGGTGGCGCGATCAGTTGGCGCTTCGAAATAAACGCCAGGGGATCGGATCAATTGCGAGACCACAACACGTTCCGTTCCGTTAATAATGAACGTACCCTTGTCGGTCATCTCAGGAAAATCGCCGAGAAAGATATCCTGTTTGATTGGCTCGGGAACATCGGGGCCTGCCAGCAACACGGAAACATACAACGGGCTGGCATAGGTGAGGTCCCGTTCCACACACTCTTCAATCGTA
>DATFQC010000104.1:0-3639 GCA_035264425.1 Anaerolineales bacterium | reverse complement strand
ATTCTCGCCGCCACGCCGGCAGCGGATGTTATCTATTCCGATGTCAATTTGCGTGCGGCCGCTGCAATCGCGGTTGGCACGGAAGACGAAGGACTGACCAATTTCTGGATGTCCAACGCGGATGTAAAGGTCAGAATCCCAATGCTGGGCAGGGTCAACTCATTGAATGTTTCTGTTTCCACGGCATTAATTGTTTACGAAGCAATCAGACAAAGAAGCCATCTTCACGGATAGGGATACTCTTTAAATAGATGCCCGTTTGTACGGAAGTCAATGAGAGCGGAACAATGTATAAATATGGATAATAATGGTATGATTTCTGGAGACAGGAACAACCATAGCATAGTTTCTCAGGGATGGTATTTCTCTCTTGTAAAATGATCTTATACGACATTTTAGTCAACGAAGCTTTATTATGAAACCGCTATTACACCTTTTGGTTGTGGAAGATTCAGAGGATGATGCCGAATTGATCCTCCGCGAGGTCAGACGCGGTGGGTATGCGGTCGAGTTCGAACGGGTGGAAACAAAATCGGATATGCAGCAGGCCCTTGGGCGAGGCTCATGGGATATTATTCTGTCTGACTACTCCATGCCCCAGTTTAGCGCAATGGCAGCTCTCAGCGCACTAAAAGAGAGTGGTCTTGATATCCCCTTTTTGGTGATCTCCGGTACCATCGGCGAAGAGACCGCGGTAACCGCCTTAAAGTCAGGAGCCCATGATTTCCTCCTCAAGGGGAAGCTGGCGCGGCTCGTGCCCGCCATCGAGCGGGAACTCAGTGATGCAGAATCAAGACGATTTCGGCATGAAGCGGAATTACGATACAAATTGCTGGTGGAACAGCTTCCCATCATTGTGTATGTAAACCCGCTGGATAAGATGAGCAGCACCACGTATGTCAGCCCCCAGATCCAAACTATCCTCGGTTATAGGCCTGAAGAATGGTTATCAGATCCTGAATTCTGGCAGAACAGGATTCATCCCGATGACCGCCAGTCGGTTTTGACAAATATTGAACGGAGTGATTTGACCGGTACACCCTTTGACATGGAATATCGCATGCTGGCACGCGATGGGCATGTGGTCTGGTTCCAGGATCAGACTGTTCTGGTTCGAGATCACAAGGGGCAACCGCTGTATTGGCAGGGTCTCCAAATCGATATTACCAAGCGCAAGCAGGCGGAAGAGGAAATTCTAAAGTTGAATGCCGAATTGGAGCAACGCGTAGAGGAACGCACCAAGGAATTGGGACGGGCCCTGCGCGCCAAGGATCAATTCCTGGCCAATATGAGCCATGAGCTGCGCACACCCCTCAACGCAATTCTCGGCCTGTCAGAAAGTTTGATAGAACTGGCTGCTGGACCTCTTAACGAGAAACAATCCAGATATATCGGGATGATCAGCGAAAGCGGGAATCACCTTCTGTCTCTGATCAACGATATTCTCGATCTTGCAAAAATCGAAGCAGGTCAGATTGTTCTCAACATTAATGAGGTCGATCTGAAACAGGTTTGTCAGGCCAGCTTACGAATGATCAATGAACTTGCGCACAAAAAGAATCAGCAGGTGACGCTGGAGATCGATGACGGGATTGGCCCGGTCTGGGTCGACGAACGTCGTCTCAAACAGGTCCTTGTAAATCTGTTGAGCAATGCTGTGAAGTTCACACCGGAAAATGGAAAGCTTGGTCTTGAGGTGCAAGCCGACAAAGAAGAAAAAAGGATCATGCTTACCGTCTGGGATAACGGGATTGGGATCAGTGAAAGCGATTTGACGCGTTTGTTCCGTCCCTTCGTGCAGTTGGATTCAGGTCTGGCGCGCGAAGTCACAGGCACGGGACTGGGCCTGGTATTGGTCGCGCAGATGGTACGACTGCATGGCGGCAGTATTGCCGTGGAAAGCCAGCTTGGGCAAGGTAGTCGCTTCACCGCGGTCCTGCCATGGGAGCCCGCCCTGGCTACCGATACTATGCTGCGATTGAAAAGCACGGGTAAGTTTCGGGCGATCAAACCGAATGAGAAGGCTCGGCCGATCATTCTGCTGGTCGAAGACACCAAAGAAGTAACCATGATGATGGTTGATTATTTGGAAATGGCTGGATACGAGATCATCACCGCTGCCGATGGAGCCAGCGGGATCGAGCAGGCAAAAGCGAAACATCCTGCCCTGATTTTGATGGACATTCAAATGCCAGGTATGGATGGGCTGGAAGCCACTCGTCGCCTGCGTACTGACCCCAATTTCCGTACTACACCTATTATTGCTCTGACCGCATTGGCCATGCAGGGCGACCGTGAACGCTGTCTGGCGGCAGGTGCCACTGATTATCTTGCAAAGCCGGTCAGCCTGAAGAAGTTGGTGCAAATGATCGAAGAATACCTTCTAAAGTAGCTACCAGACCAGCTTACCGCTTTCTCTCCTGATAGCGTTTGTAGACCCGCTTCCAGGCTTCGGTGGGTTCAGCGGGTTTTGATTTCTTATGTTCATTACTACTTAAATAAAACGCAAAATCCTCCAGCAAGCTGCAGACCGCCTCATTTGGCTTGTGTTGAACCGGTGGACGTCCATAATTGATAGCTTCTACAAATAAAGCGTCCGTATAGGGGATGACCATTGAAGTCTGTATCCCGACCGCCGTTTCGATTTTATCCTTGGGCAGGCCCGAATGTGGAAATGTAGCGTTGAGGATCAGCTTCATCTTTTCTTTTGAATAACCTAGTCTTTTATAGGTACCTATGGCTGCTGAGACGGCGCGGATCGACGCCATATCGGGGGAGGCGACCATGAGGATCACATCGGCAGCATCCAATGCCTGGAGCGTGATATCGCTGAAATCATGGGAAAGGTCAGCTACGATGTATTCATAATTTTGCTTAAGTAAACCTAACGCAGTTCCCAAGGTTTGGGGCTGCAAGGGAGCGGCTTCAGTTGGCAGGGTGGGTGCCGCAATAAAGGAAAGCCCGCTTTCATGGGTATCAGTCACAGAGTTAAGCAAACTGATGTCCAATTCACCGGGGTTGAAGAGAGAGATATCCGCCCACGTACGGCGCAGTGTTTTATTCAGCATCAATGCAATTTGGCCGGAAACCATCGTTAAATCCAGAAGCATGGTTGAATGTGGCCACAAAGATGCCAGTCCAATGCCCAAATTGACCGCGAGGGTGGAACTACCTGTACCGCCCCGCAAGGCGTGGACCGCGATCATCCTACCTTCCTGGACAGGAACTTCACGAGGGGCCCGTGAGGCTTCCCCACGTCGAAGCAGAGCTGAGATACGCGCCATTAATTCGGCGCCTTCGAAGGGCTTGGTGAGATGATCGTCTGCCCCCGATTCGAAGGCTTTGAGTTTATCCTCGAGACCCGCTTGGGCCGTCAGGATCAGAATTGGGATGCCTGCAAAATCTGGTTCGCGGCGCAGGATGCGGGTCAACTCATACCCGCTGATATCTGGCATCATCACATCAGTGATGATTGCATCAGGTTTAAAAGTGTGTGCCTGGGCAATAACCTCATTTCCGTTACTGGCAAACTCCAGTTGGAGGTCAAGGGACTCCAACGCGCGCGCGACTAGTTGATGGTTGATAGGCTCATCGTCTACGATTAAGATGCGGGTCATTGATTCTCCTCTTGAGTACTTC